>NZ_JBHUYE010000018.1:0-64100 GCF_042668835.1 Specibacter sp. NPDC057265 | reverse complement strand
GCCGTGCCCTGTCCCGGGCCCGGCGGCTTCCCTGCGGCGACAGCTGCGAACGACTAGGATTCGGCGCGGCGGCGCTTGATTTCCGCCACGGCCTGCGGCAGCACCTGGAACAGGTCACCAACAATCCCGAAGTCGGCAATTTCAAACACCGGCGACTCGGAATCCTTGTTGATGGCCACAATGACCTGGGACGTCTGCATTCCTGCCTTTTGCTGGATGGCCCCGGAAATGCCCACGGAAATGTACAGCTGCGGGGATACGGTCTTTCCGGTCTGGCCCACCTGTGAGGTGTGGGAGATCCAGCCGGCATCGGTTGCCGCGCGCGATGCCCCCACCGCGGCGCCCAGCACGTCGGCCAGTTCCTCCACGGGGGTGAAGTCGCCGTCGAGTCCGCGGCCACCGGCCACCACAATGCGGGCGTCATCCAGTTCGGGGCGCCCGGACGCGGGCCGCGGGGTCCGCGAGACCACGCGTGCTCCCAGGCTGGCCGGGGCAAAAGCGACCTCAACGCCTTCAACTTCGGCAACGCTTGGCACCGGCGCCGGCGTGGCCTCAACACTGTGGGCCTTGACGCTGACCACCGTGACGGCGCTCGTGGCGCGTGCCTCCGTGGTCCACGAACCGGCCAGGACCGACTTTTGCGCCACCAGGGAACCGCCGTCATGCGTGAGGGCAACGGCGTCGGTGATCACACCGGCGTGCAGCATCACGCCCACCCGCGCAGCAATCTCCTTGCCGGCGGCGCTGTTTTCCACCAGAACCGCAGAGGCGGAAACCGTTGCCGCGGCCTGCGCCACCAGATCTGCCTTCGGGGCAATCAAGTACTCGCCCAGTTCCGCCTGCTCCGAGTTCAGCACGCGGCTGACGCCGTAGCTGCCCAGTTCAGCCAACACCAGCGGTTCCACCGGACCCGCCACCACGGCCACGGGCTCACCGGCGCCGCGGGCCGCCGTCAGCAGCTGCAGTGTGGTCCCGGACAAGGTGCCAGGGGCATTGAGCTGATCAATAAAAACAACAATTGCGTTCATGGCGGTTTCCTTAGATCAGTTTCTGCGCGGCGAGGAAGTCAACGAGTTGAATCCCGGCATCCCCGGAGTCGGTGATGATGGTGCCGGCGGTGCGGGCCGGACGCTCGGCGGCCGCAATCACCTGGGTCAGGGAGCCGGCGTGGCCCACGGCGTCGGCCGTCAAACCCAGCTCACCGAGGGAGATTGTGGTGGTCTTTTTCTTCTTCGCCGCCAAAATTCCCTTGAAGTTCGGGTAGCGGGGGTCGTTGGCTTGATCCGTGACGGAAACCAGCGCCGGCATGGTGGCGTGGATTTCCTCGGAAAAATCGTCCCCGTCACGGCGTGCAACCACAGTGGTTCCGGCCACATCCAGCGCCGAGGCAAAAGTGATTTGGGGCAGTCCAAGCCGTGCCGCGAGCTGAGCCGGAACAATGGACGTTTCCCCGTCGGTGGAGGCCATGCCAGTGATCACCAGGTCCACCGGGCCAAGGGACTTGATGGCAGCGGCCAACACCAGGGAGGTGGCGTAGGCGTCGGACCCTGCAAGGGCGTCATCACTGACATGCAGGCCTTCGCTCGCACCGATCTGCAGTGATTTCTTCACCGCCACGGAGGCGGCGGCCGGACCCACGGTCAGGGCCGTGACGGTGTTCCCGCCCTTGGCGCCGCCACGGGCGTCGCTGAGGGCAAGGGCAGCTTCCAGGGCGTACTCATCGAGTTCGGAAAGGATGCTCTCGCCGCGATCAATTGTGCGGGCATCACCTGTCAGGTGCCGGTCAAACTGTGCGTCTGGCACATATTTGACCAGTACCACAATGTTCAGTGCTGAATTTTCCACTGCTGTCCTTTGTGTCACGGATGACTGCGCTGCCGTTCCCCCGGCGGGGGTGGGCTTGGCAGGATCGCCCTTGGCCTTCATGCCCAGCTTAGTTCGTGACGGCCCGGGCCGGAATTTGTCGCGTCGAAACTTTACTCCGGGCGAACACCGCAAGGATGGTTTCAATCCCCCCAGGGGTGGAGCGGCAGCGGCGCGCTTCCACCCCTGGCCCGATGGTTTTGCCGCCGGCGCAGGGCAGGCTTGAGGCATGACTACAGCAACCATTGCGGCAGTGCTGACTGCCCGTTCCCTGTCCAAACGCTACGGCGGCGGCATTGCCTTGGACAATGTGGACCTTGACATTTATCCGGGTGAATCGGTGGCCATCATGGGCGCCTCCGGATCCGGCAAGACCACCCTGCTGCACACCCTGGCCGGCATCACCGCCCCCGACGCGGGAACCGTGAACCACGCGGGCACGGAGGTGACCGCGCTGAACGAATCCCAACGTTCGGCGTTGCGCCGCGAGGCCTTTGGATTCGTGTTCCAGTCCGGGCTGCTCATTCCGGAACTGACTGCGCTGGAGAACGTTGCCCTGGCATTGATGCTCAACGGTGTTTCCCGGCGCGAAGCGGAACCGCCCGCCGCCGCCTGGCTGGGCCAGCTGGGGTTGTCCGGGCTGGAAAACCGCCGCATTGGCGAGTTGTCCGGTGGCCAGGCACAAAGGGTGGCCATTGCCCGCGCCCAGGTCACCGGGGCCCGGATTGTGTTCGCCGACGAGCCCACCGGCGCCCTCGACTCCAACACCTCGGCCGACGTCATGGGCGCACTGTTGGCTGCCAGCTGCGGCCGCGGCCACACCCTGGTCCTGGTCACCCATGATCCCACCGTGGCATCACGCTGCTCCCGGACCCTCTTCATGCACGACGGGGTCCTGTCCGCGGCGCCACCACCGGTGCGCGCGGCCGCCGGCATGCCCGGCGGGTCTGCCTGGACCGGCAGCACCTACAGGTCACCGGAACAGCTGCAGGCACAGTTGAGCGCCGGCCCGCGGCTTGCAGGGCAGCCGTGAGTGCGCCCAGTCCCACCTTTGCCATCCTGGCGATGCTGTCCCGGCCGTCCCCGGGAAACAAAGCCGTGCTGACTTTGCCGGCTGTGGCTTTTGCCCTTGTCACGGCACTCTCACTGCTGGTGTTGGCCGGGGCAATGAGTTTTTTCACCCATCCCATCGAAGCCAGCAACCCTGATTTGGGCGGGACGTATCAAATGCTGGCTGGCCTGGCCCTGGCGCTGCTGATTGCGCCCCTGCTGACCCTGGGCGGCTCGGCCGCACGGCTGTCCGCCCGCCGACGCGATGAGCGCCTGTCCACGCTCCGGCTCCTCGGCGGCACCCCGGCCCTGGTGGGAACCATCTCCATTGTGGAATCCACCGTGGTGGCCGCTGCGGGCATTGCCGCAGGAGTGGTGCTGTATGCGGTGGCCCTGCCGGCAGTTGCCCTTATCCAGTTTCAGGGAAAGGCCCGGGGACTGGCACAACTGTGGCTCAATCCCCTGCTGGTGTTGGCCACGGCGGCAGTCCTGGTGGCGCTGGCGGCCATCAGCGCAGCGGCGGGACTGCGCCATATCGTGCTCACCCCCCTGGGTGTGCGGACGCGGCAAAAGGCGCCCACCGCGCACTGGATGCGGTTGGCCCTCGGGGCCGTTGCCGCCATGGTGTTGTTTGCTGTCATGTCCGGGCTCTCATCCAGTGGCTCCGTGGCGTTGGTGGTTGTCCTGTTGTGTGCCAGCCTCGCCGGCGGGATGGCACTGCTGAACCTGGTGGGCCCCTACGCCCTCCAGCGCGGCGCCGGCCGCAGCCTTCGCAGGGCTGCCACGCCGGCACGGCTGTTGGCGAGCAGGATCATTTTGGAGTCCCCCAAAGCTGCGTGGCGGCAGGTGAGTTCATTGTCCATGACCAGCTTCATTGCCGTCATTGCCGGCACGGGGCTGGCCCTGATGGCTGCCACCTCGGAGGCCGGCAGCGCTGAAGACATCAACCTGGTCAATGACATGCGCATGGGGGTGTTGATCACGGTGCTGGCGTCATTTTTGCTGGTGGCCTGCAGCGCCGGAGTGAATCAGGCGGCAGCCATTTTTGACCGGCGGGACCTTTATGTCAGCCTGAACCGGCTCGGCATGCCACGGCCTGTCATGGACGCCGCCCGCAAACGGGCCGCACTCTCTCCCGTGCGCATTGTGACGGCGGGTTCGGCCACCCTCGCGGCGGTGCTGTTGTTTCCGCTGACAGGGGCGGCCATGATTTTCGCCCCGTTGTCGCTGCTGGTCATTGCCGCAGTCCTCAGCGCGGGCATCGCCCTGGTGTGGCTGGGCCTGGCGGCGACGGGGCCGGTGCTGGACAAGGTGCTGGACAGCTAAGACGCAGCAGGGCCGGACCATGCGGCCCGGCCCTGCTGCGTCTGTTGCCTGCCCGCCCTAGCTGCTGGGCATGGTTTCCAGCGCCACATCCACGGCCTGGGCCTTGCCGCCGCGGGTGAACTCCAGCTTCACGGTGGCGCCGCCTGGCTGTTCACGAACCGCTGCCGTGAGCTCGGAGGCGTCGCTGATGGTGCGCTCGCCCAATTTCAGGATCACATCACCCTTTTGCAGGCCCGCCTTGTCCGCGGCGCTGCCGGAGGTCACGTCCTCCACCGTGGCGCCGGAGGAAAAGGCGCTGCTGCCGCCCGCGGCCGAGGTGCCCCTGACGGTGACACCCAACTGCCCGTGCGTGGCCTTGCCGTTGTCAATGATCTGCTCGGCCACCTGCTTGGCGTGGTTGATGGGTATGGAGAAGCCCACCCCAATATTGCCCTGTCCGCCGGATTCCGAGGAGCCGCCGGCCGAAGCAATCGCCACGTTGACGCCAATGACTGCGCCGTCGGCATTGACCAGGGCGCCGCCGGAGTTGCCGGGGTTGATGGCTGCATCGGTTTGAATCACGTTCAAGTTCACGGTGCCCTGGGCGGCAGTCGTCTGTTCCCCGCCGGGAGGGGAAAAGCGGAAGCCGTTGCCGTCGCCGCCGGAATCTTCACCGGAATCCTCCGGAGTTTCCGGCACGGCTGACGAAGCCACCTGAATGGTCCGGTTCAGGGTCGAGACAATGCCGTCGGTGACCGTCTTGTTCAATCCAAGCGGCGAACCAATGGCAATGACAGTGTCGCCCACATTGATTTGATTGGAATCCCCCAGCGTGGCCGGCACCAGATTGGGGGCATCAATCTTAACGATGGCCAGGTCGGAAAGCGGGTCGGTGCCCACAATTTCCCCGGCAAAAACCTGGTTGTCGCTGGTCTGGACCTCAATTTTGGCGTGCGCGGTGGCACCGTCAAGGGTCACCACGTGCGTGTTGGTCAGGATGTGCCCGTCGGTGTCCAGGATGATGCCCGACCCCGTGCCGCCGGCGTCGTCACTGGTGGCCGACAACGTCACCACCGACGGCATGGCCTTTGCAGCCGCCGCCGTGACCTGGTTGACCGAACTGCTGTTGTTGACCACCAGGGGTGCGGCCTGGGACACGGGCGCGGCTGCGCCATCGTTGGAGTCCAGCAGTGCCATCGAGCCGCCCCCGGCCAATCCGCCCACCAGCGCCGCCGCCAAGACACTGCCGGCGAAAAGGCCCAGGCCCACTTTTTTGCGTTCCCTGGGCTGCGCCGTCACGGCCGGCGCCAAGTGCTGCGGGTAGGCGTCCGACGCCGGATGGCCGGGCCCGGCGTAACCGCCGGAGGGGTGGCTTGGCTGTGGCGAGGACGGGGTGCCGGGCTGCTGCTCAGGCCGCGGCGGGACACCATGGCTGGCGGGAATGGGCATGGTGGGATGCTCTGAGGATCCGTGGTCAGCCGTTTCCCGCGCCGGGGCGGCGGCTGGCCAGCGCGGCGGCACTGCGGGAGTGGAACCGGGCACCTGGGGTGTGGGTTCCTGCTGCCTGCCTGGGGTGGTGTGGTCACCGGTGTTTTCGGACATCAGCTTTCCCTTCGTTGAAATCTCATGTGATGATTTGTGGCTTGGGTTTCATCATGTCGCCCCCGGCTGGTGCCTTGACGAACGTTTGCTGGATGGCAGCTGTGAAGGATCCTTACGCTCCATTATCCCCCATCATGGCCTTCCAAGGCTTTACCGGGACAGGGAAAACCACTGGGACCGGGGCCAGGATTTACAAGCGGCCATAGTATTGTTTGTTCCACCAGGCCAGTTTCCCCAGGGTCCCGCAGCCGTCCATCTTCGAGGTGAACAATGTTTGCACGATTGCAGCCATTTCCCGCTTTTGCCGCCGCCCTGCTGGCGGCCGTTCTTCTTTTGGCGCCAGCAGCCATGGCCCAGGCGGAGCCGCCGGTGACCATTCCCGGCGGCAGCTACATTGTGGACAATGCCAATGTGCTCGGTGGAGAAAAGGCGCAGGTCCAGCAGGCCATTGACGAGCTCAGCCAGGACCGCGGCATGACGTTCTTTGTGGTGTACGTGAATTCCTTTGACGGGCAGCCAGCAGTGGAGTGGGCCACCGAAGTGGCCGAGAGCAAGGGCTTGGGCACCGGCGATGCCCTGCTGGCCGTGGCGGTTCAGGATTCGCAGTACGCCCTGCTGGCTGACAGGAACCTGGTGCCTGACAGCAAAAACCAGAACATCCAGACCAATGCCATCAAGCCGCAGCTGGCACAGGAACAGTGGGCGCAGGCGGCCATTGATGCCGCCGCCGCCCTGGGCGACGCCGCCGGCGGCGGCAAGGGCAACGTGCCCGATCCCACCGGTGGGCTTGTGGCCCTGGGGGTGGGCGGCGTCGTGGTGGCCGGCGGCGCCGGAACAGCCCTGTATCTGCGCAGAAAACGCCGGAAAACCGCCGCTGCGGCCACCGCGAAGGGCTACGGTCCGGACGGCTCGCCCCTGGATGCCAACGCCGGCCTGTCCATTGCGGAACTGCGCGCCAAGGCCGGTTCCCTGCTCATTGCCGCAGATGACGCCATCAAGAGCAGTGAACATGAGATTGGTTTTGCCCAGGCCTCCTACGGTGAAGAAGCCGTCAAGCCGTTCAAGGCCGCCCTCGACAGGGCCCGTGCCCACCTCAGTGAATCCTTCAAGCTCCAGCAACAGCTCGACGACGAAATTCCCGACACCATTGACGAACAACGCTCCTGGCTGGGGGAAATCATCAAGCGCAGCGAGGAAGCCAATGCCGCGCTCGACGCCGAGAAGGCCGCCTTCGACGAGCTGCGGGAGCTCGAACGCACGGCCCCGAAGGTGTTGGCGGGCATCCGCACCCAAGCCCAGGAATCCCGCAGCGCCATTGCCGCCGCGGAGGAAAAGATGGCACGGCTGGCAGCCAACTACTCCGACGCCGCCCTGGCGCCCGTACGCGACAATGTGGCCCAGGCCAAGGAACGCCTGGACTTTGTGGACACCGCCGCCACCGAAGCCGAGGCCAAGCTGGCAGCTGCCGACACCGCTGCCGCCGCGATGACGGTCAAGGCCGCCGAGGAAAGCCTGCTGCAGTTCAATGTGCTGCTGGAGGCGTTGAACAAGGCCGACGCCACGCTCCATGAGGCGGCGCAGACCCTGACCACCGCCCTCCCCGCAGCCCTGGCGGATCTGGGGCAGGCCAAGTCCATGGTGGCCTCAAGCCAGTTTGCCCGCTACAGCCCCACGGTGCAGGCGGCCGAGGCGCAATTGGACCAGGTGCGCAGGGGTGCTGCCGCCGGCAAGCCCAACCCCGTGGCACAGTTGGCAGCCGTCCAGCAGGCGCACGGGCAGCTCGATGAACTCCTCAACGGCATCCGGGATCAGCAGCAGCAGGCGCTGCGGGCGCAGGCTGCCCTGCAGCAGGCGCTCGCCGGCGCCCAAGCCACCATTGCCACGGCCGAGGATTTCATTGCGGCACGGCGCGGAGGTGTGGGCTCCGCGGCCCGGACCCGGCTGTCGGAAGCGGCACGCAATTTTGATTACGCCCTGTCCATTGCCGATTCCGATCCCAGCAATGCCCTCAGCTATGCCCAGCAGGCCCAGGCACTGGCCCAGCAGGCCATGGCGTACGCCCAAAACGACGTTGACGACTTTGGCCGCGGCGGCGGTTATGGTGGCGGCGGTTATGGCGGCGGCAGGGGTTCCATGGGTGGCGGCATGGGCGGTGCCATTTTGGGCGGCATCATTGGCGGCCTGCTTAGCGGCGGCGGCGGAGGTTTTGGCGGCGGCGGCTTCGGTGGCGGTGGAGGTTTCGGTGGCGGCGGCGGAGGCGGGGGCTTTGGCGGCGGGGACGGCGGCTTCGGGGGCAGCGGCGGAAACTTCTAGCCCGTGAAGGGTGCGGCGCAGACACTTGGCGGGTTTGGGCAGGGAGCCGCCAACCGGCGTCGGACGTGGGGAAGATTGCACCGGGGACGGCCCAGGGGCAAGAATGAACAGGAGCCGCGGCGGGCAAAAACCGCCGGGGCACTCTTCGCAGCTTTTCGAATTTTGTCAGGCAAGCAGCTATTAAAGGGGAAAGAACGATGAAGCAATCAATATTCGGCCGCATCGCACAGTTGGCCAAGGCCAACATCAATGCACTCTTGGACCAGGCCGAGGATCCGCAGAAAATGCTTGACCAAATGGTGCGTGACTACAAGGCCAACATCACGGAGGCCGAGGGCGCCGTGGCGCAGACCATCGGCAATCTGCGCATGCTCGAGGACGATTACAACGAAGATGTCCGCAATGCCCAGGATTGGGGTTCCAAGGCCCTGGCGGCAAGCCGCAAGGCCGATGAATTCCGCGCCGCCGGCAATCCCGCCGATGCGCAGAAGTTCGACAACCTGGCCAAGGTGGCACTGCAGCGGCAGATTTCCTCCGAAAACGAGGCCAAGTCCGCCCAGCCCAACATTGCTGCGCAGACCGAAATTGTGGACAAGCTCAAGACGGGCCTGCAGCAAATGCAGGGCAAGCTCAATGAGCTCAACAGCAAGCGCAATGAACTCATTGCCCGTTCCAAAACAGCCAGCGCCCAGCTGCAGGTCAACGATGCGCTCAAGAGCATTGACATCATGGACCCCACCAGCGAAGTCAGCCGCTTCGAGGAAAAGATCCGCCGTGAAGAGGCCAAGGTCCGCGGCCAGAACGAACTTGCCGCCTCCAGTCTGGATGCCCAGTTCAATTCATTGGAGGACCTGGGTGAGCAGACGGAGATTGAGGCCCGATTGGCCGCGCTCAAGGCCGGGCACTCCCCCGCGCCGTCGGCCATCAGTGCCTCCGACACCGTGGATGAAGCGGACTTCGACAAGCTCTAGCCGGCGTTCTTGGCCTTGACGCAAAGGGGTGCACCTTCCATAAAGGAAGGTGCACCCCTTTGTTTCCTGCCCTGGCAACTACATTTGCGTGAAGGCCGCCTCCGCGGGATCTGCACCGGTGCGCCCGCCTGCTTCCAGCGCCGAAATGCTCTGGAGTTCACTTTCACTGAGTTCGAGCCGGGCCGCAGCCAGATTCTCGGCCATGCGCTCGGGGCTGACGGTTTTGGGAATGACAATGTTGCCCAGTCCCAAGTGCCACGCCAGGACTATCTGCGCCGGGGTTGCCTGGTGGGCCTGCGCCAGCTGGGCAATCACTTCATTGTCCAAATCCTGCCCCTGCCCCAGCGGGCTGTACGCCTCCACCGCAATGCCGTGGCTACGGCTCTTGTGCGCCACGTCAGCCTGCTGGAAAGTGGGGTGGATCTCGATTTGGTTCACAGCCGGCACCACCGTGGAATTGGCCAAAAGCTCCTCGAGGTGGTCGGGAAGGAAGTTGGAGACCCCAATGGCGCGGATGCGTCCCTCGGCGTACAAGGATTCCAACTCATGCCATGCCTGGGTGAAAAGTCCCTGGGAGGGCACCGGCCAGTGGATCAAATACAAATCCACCCAATCAACCCCCAGCGCCCTGCGGCTGGCTTCAAAGGCTGCGCGCGCATTCCCTTGCTCGCCATTGCGCAGTTTGGTGGTGATGAAAAGTTCGTCGCGCGCCAGGCCGGATTCGGCAATGGCTGCCCCCACTCCGTCCTCGTTGCGGTACGCGGCCGCCGTGTCAATGTGCCGGTACCCCGCTTTGAGGGCCTGGCCCACAGCTGTCCGGGTTTCCTCCGGCGGGACTTGAAAGACGCCAAAGCCAAGCTGCGGAATGGTCACGCCATTGTTTAAGGTCAGATCTTGAACGGCTGGATTCGTGCCTTGATGGTCAGTCATGCCAGATGCGGTCCTTTCATTTCCTGCGCCGCACGCTGCGGCTCCCCCTCCAGCTTAAGCAGCTTCAGCGGATTGCCGCACCCCCCAGCTGCCCCACTGTCCTGCACAATTTGAGCATTGAACCGGGTATGCGCATAAATGGCCTATTTATATCCTCAGATGAGGAGGTTAGACTGGCAGCATGACTTTTATTCGCGTGGCTGAAGCGGCACGGTTCCTGGGCGTCAGCGACGATACCGTGCGCCGCTGGTTGGACAACGGCACTTTGACGGGCCACAAGGACCTCCGTGGGAAAACCGTCATTGCCGGCACCGAGTTGGCCGCCGTCGCCAAGGCCCAGGCGTCGCTGCCGCAGGATCCCACGGGCATTGGCAGTTCCGCCCGCAACCGTTTCGTGGGTCTGGTGACCAACATTGTGCTGGATAAGGTGATGGCCCAGGTGGAACTGCAGTGCGGACCGTTCCGGGTGGTGTCCCTGATGAGCAGCGAGGCGGTGCGCGAGCTGCAGCTGGAACCCGGCTCCGTGGCCACGGCCGTGGTGAAATCCACCAATGTCATCCTCGAAGTCCCGTCCGCAGGGAACCGGAGTTGACGGGCCGTGGCAGGCTGCCGGCAGCGCTGACGGCCCTGGCGTGGTTGACGACGGCGGCACTCACCGGCTGCTCCTCCCCCGCCTCCCCCGGCGGGTCCGCCGGCCAGGAGCCCACCGGAACGCTGACGGTCTTTGCCGCCGCGTCCTTGAAATCCACCTTCACCGAACTGGCAGGTGAGTATGAGCGCCAGCACCCCGGGGTGCAGGTGTCACTGAGCTTTGACGGTTCCAGCTCCCTGGCCACGCAAATTATTGCCGGGGCCCCCGCGGATGTTTTTGCCGCCGCCGACCAGCCCACCATGGACCGCGTCAAGGACAGCGGCCTGCTGCGGGGCGGTCCGGCCACCTTTGCCGCCAACACCATGACCCTGGTGGTGCCGCCCGGCAACCGAGCCAACATCACCTCCTTCGCCGACGCGGTGCGCCCCGGGGTGAAACTGGTGGTGTGCGCTCCCCAGGTGCCCTGCGGTGCCGCCGCCGCAGCGGATGCAGCCAGTGCCGGCCTGTCCCTGCAACCGGTCAGCGAGGAACTGTCGGTGGGAAGCGTGCTCAGCAAGGTCATTTCCCAGGAGGCCGACGCCGGACTGGTCTACGTCACGGACGCGAAATCCGCCGGTGCAAAGGTGGAGGAAATTGCGTTGGACGTGCCCAATCCGGCCCGCAACAGCTACCCCATTGCCGCCGTGGAGACCCGCACGCCGCCCGAGCTGGCCCAGGGCTTCATTGACCTGGTGATGGGTGCACAGGGACGCGCGGTCCTTCAGGAAGCCGGCTTCGATGCGCCCTAGGCCATCCCGACCTTGGCAATACACGGGTGTTCCGGCGTGGATCTTCGCCGTCGCCGCAGTGGGGACGCTCTTCATCCTGCTGCCCTTGACGGGGATGGTGGCACAGGTGAAGTGGGGGCAGTTTCCTGCGCTCATCACCTCAGCGGCCTCGCTGGCGGCGCTGGGACTGAGTTTGAAGACAGCCCTGGCCAGCACAGCCCTGTGCCTTGTTTTTGGTGTGCCCCTGGCGGTGCTGCTGGCCCGGGCGCAATTTCCGGGGCAGCGGATGGTGCGGGCCCTGATCCTGCTGCCGCTGGTGGTGCCGCCGGTGGTGGGCGGGCTGGCACTGCTGTACACCTTTGGCCGGGCCGGGCTCCTGGGCCAGCATCTGAACGCAGTGGGACTGGACATTGGCTTCTCCACCACCGCGGTGGTCATGGCGCAGACCTTTGTGGCCATGCCCTTTTTGGTGTTGAGCCTTGAGGGCACCCTGCGCACGGCCGGGCACCGTTATGAAGAGGTGGCCGCAAGCCTTGGCGCCGCTCCCGCCACGGTGTTCCGGCGCATCACGGTGCCGCTGGTGCTGCCCGGACTGGTGTCGGCGGCCGTATTGTCCTTTGCCCGGAGCCTGGGCGAATTCGGTGCCACCTTGACCTTTGCCGGGAGCCTGGAAGGCGTCACCCGGACCCTGCCGCTGGAAATCTACCTGCAGCGTGAAGGTGATCCCGACGCCGCAGTGGCGCTGTCATTTGTCCTCATTGCCGTGGCAGTGGTGGTGGTGCTGCTGGCATACCGGGCGCCGCGCCATGTAGGGCAGGGCACGGCATGACGCTGACGCTGCAGGCTGCGCTGGCCAGCCGGGGGCTGGAGCTCCAGCTGTCCCTGAAGCCAGGCGAAACGGTGGCCGTGATGGGTCCCAACGGTGCAGGGAAGTCCTCTTTGCTGCAGATTTTGGCCGGCTTGGTGAAACCCGATTCGGGCCACGCGGCCGTGGACGGCAAGGCGCTGTTCCAGCTGGCGGCAAATGGCGGGGAATCCAGGAAGCTGTGGCTGCCGCCGCACCGGCGCGGTGTAGGGGTGCTGGCGCAGGAGCCCCTGCTGTTTCCGCATTTGAACGTGCTGGACAATGTGGCGTTTGGCCCCCGAAGCCAGGGCCGCACCCGCCGTGAAAGCCGCAGCCGGGCAAGGCACTGGCTGCAGGAGGTGGATGCGGCCATGTTCTCCACCCGACGCCCCGCGGAGCTTTCCGGCGGGCAGGCGCAGCGGGTGGCCCTGGCCCGGGCGCTGGCCACCGACCCGGCGCTGCTGTTGCTTGATGAGCCCATGGCGGCACTGGACGTGGCCAACACGGCGCTCATGCGCAGCCTGCTCAAACGGGTCCTGACCGGACGCCGGGCCATCATCATCACCCACGACCTGCTCGATGCCCTCATGCTTGCCGGCCGCACGGTCATCATGGAGGGCGGGCGGATTGTGGAATCCGGCCCCACCGCCACCGTCCTGACGCACCCGCGCAGCACCTTTGCCGCATCCCTGGCGGGCTTGAACGTGCTGCGCGGCACCCTGGCCGGCAGCACCCTCGCCACGCCCGACGGCGGCCACGTCGCCGGCCGTCCCGCAGCCGGCACCAAAGGCACAGGCCCCGGCTTGGCCGCGTTCCCGCCGTCGGCGGTGTCGGTGTTCCCCACCGCGCCGCACGGCAGCCCGCGGAACGTCTGGCCGGTCACGGTGTCGGAAGTGGAACCCCAGGCCGGCGGCGTCCGGGTCCGGGCCGGGGAACTGTCCGCCAGCATTTCCACCGCCGCCATGGCGGACCTTGGCTTGACGCCGGGACAGCGGATCTTTTTTGTGGTCAAGGCCGCCGAAGTGGTTTTGTACCAGGAATAGGGCGGGGAAACGAAAAACCCCCGGCCGTCCGGCCGGGGGTTTTCCTCATCTGGTTGCGGGGACAGGATTTGAACCTGTGACCTCCGGGTTATGAGCCCGGCGAGCTACCGAACTGCTCCACCCCGCGTTGCGTCCTCAACAGTACATGCAATTGGGCCAATCACCAACTCGGGCCGGACCCGTCCGGTGCGCAGGCGCGCTAACCCGCCGCCGGCGCGGACTCAACGATGCTTGAAATTCGCCGGGCGCTTTTCATTGAAGGCCGCCATGCCCTCCTTTTGGTCCTCGGTGGCGAAGCAGGCAAAAATGCCGCGGCGCTCATGCCGGACACCCTCGGCCAGCGTGGTTTCGAAGGCCACGTTGACGGCCTCCTTGGCCATCATGGCGACGGGCTTGGACATGCCGGCAATGGTCCCGGCCGTTGCCAGCGCCTCCTCCAGCAGCGAATCCACGGGCACCACGCGGGCCACGAGGCCCGCCTGCTCAGCCTCCACCGCCCCCATGACGCGGCCCGTGAGCACCATTTCCATGGCCTTGGCCTTGCCAACAGCCAAGGTCAGCCGTTGGGAGCCGCCCATGCCGGGGATGACGCCGAGCTTGATTTCGGGCTGGCCGAACTGGGCGTTCTCTGCGGCAATGATGAAATCGGCGATCATGGCCAGCTCGCATCCCCCGCCCAGGGCGTGCCCGGCCACGGCGGCAATGATGGGTGTGCGGACCCGGGCCAGCTCGTCCCAAGCACCAAACCAGTTGGACTGGTACATCTCCACGGAGCTTTTGTTTGCCATCTCCACAATGTCCGCACCGGCAGCGAAGGCCCGGGATGAACCCGTGATCACCAGCGCGCCAATGCCGGGATCGGCGTCGAAAGCCTGGGCCGCGGCGAGGACCTCCCTGCCCATGGCGTCATTGAGGGCGTTCAGGGCCTCGGGACGGTTCAGGGTGATCAGCCCGACCCGGCCACGCTGCTCAACAAGGATGAATGAGTGCTGCGTCATGACAAGTCCAATCTTTTTGCGGTGGCTGTGGAGTGTGGTTTACGGTGCGGCCGCGGCGGGAAGCTTTAGTTCGCGTGCGCCCAGCGGCGCGAACGCGTCCGCCACCAGCTGCGCGGACACGTCTGCAAGCTGCGCCGGGAGCCACTGCGGGTTTCTGTCCTTGTCCACCAGCTGGGCCCGGATCCCCTCGCTGAAGTCCGGCCACTGCACAGCACGCAGGGACACCCGGAGATCCTGCGCCAGCCCCTCCTCCAGCGACCCCAGGCCACGGGCGCGCCGCAGCGCCGCCAGTGCCACCGTCACCGCTGTGGGCGACTTTGCTGCGATCAACTCCCCTGCAGCCACGGCCCGCGGATCACTGTGGCGGGCCAGGCGTGCAAGGATCGTCCCGGCGTCGTCAGCTCCGTAGCACTGATCGATCCAGGCACGGGACCCCTCCAGCTCCGAGGGCGACGGCTGCTGGCCCCAGCGGGCGGTGACGGCGGCTGCGGAGCGGTGCGCCAACTCGGCCACCAGCGTGGGCAGCCGGGACGAGTGCACATAGTGTCCGGCCAGTCCCATGGCAATGGCGTCGGCGCCGCTGACCATGGTGCCGGTCAGGGCCGCATGGGTGCCTGTTTCACCCGGGGCGCGCGCCAGCAGATAGCTGCCGCCAACGTCAGGGACGAAGCCGATGCCCGTCTCCGGCATGCCGATGCGGGACCGCTCGGTCACGATCCGGTGCCGGGCGTGGGCGGAAATCCCCACACCGCCACCCAAAACCACCCCGTCCATGAAAGCGACCATGGGTTTGGGATAGCTGTGAATGCGGGCATTGAGAGTGTATTCGTCGCGCCAAAACTGCTCGCTGCCCTGGCCGCCCCGGCGGGCGTCGTGGTAAATGGACACCACGTCGCCCCCTGCGCACAGCCCCCGTTCGCCGGCGCCGGAAATCAACACCGTGGCAACCGACGCGTCATGCTCCCACTCATCCAGTGCTGCGGCAATGGCACGGATCATGCCGTGGTTCAGTGCGTTCATGGCCTGCGGCCGGTTCAACAGCACATGTCCCAGCTGCCCGGTGCGCTCCACGAGGACTTCATTGTTCTCCATGCGCCCATCCTTCACGTTTTTACTTCGTTACTTTACCCATCAGGGAAGCCACCGGGCGCAGGAACAGCGGCTGGGCCAGGAACCAGGCCGCTGCCATGACCACCAGGGAGGCGGCAAAAATGCCAAAGCCCCACCAGTTGACGGCGTCGGTGGCGGCGTACATGTGGTTCAGGTTTTTCAGCGCCCCCGTGGCCAACACCAGTGTCACGTGCGTGATGATGAAGATGACAAAGTACACCATGACGGGGAAGTGCAGCGCCCGCGCCAGCTCAATGGGGTAGGCCTTATTCAGGGTTTTGGCCTTCTTCGGCCACGCACCGGACATGCGCAGGCCCGTGATGATGGCCAGGGGCGCGGCAATGAACACCGTGATGAAGTAGGTGAGCAGCTGCAGGGCGTTGTAATTGACCCAGCCGTTGTCCGTGGGCCAGTTCAGAGACAGGTACTGCAGTCCGGCGGAAACGGCGTTGGGGAACACGTCCCAGCTGGTGGGCACAATGCGCATCCACTGGCCGGTGGCAAACAGCACCACAATGAAGACAGCCCCGTTGAGGACCCACAAGGCATCCAGCGTCAGGTGGAACCAGAGGTCCAGGCTGATCTTTCCGGGCGCGTTTTTAGTTTTAATGAGTCCCTTGTTGTTGCGGATCCAGTGCGCAGCGGGGCGCTTGGTGGTGCGCACCTGCCAGCCCGAGCGGATGATCAGCAGGATGAAAAACGAGTTCAGGAAGTGCTGCCACCCCAGCCAGGCCGGAAGTCCCACCGGGGCGCCTTCGGGCAGCTCTGACGCCCCAGGGTACGTGGTCAGGAAGGACTGCACCGCCGCCAGCCCCACCAGTGAACGGGCTGCAAGGACCAGCACACCCAGCAGCACCACGAGGGCAGCTGCGGAAACGCCAATTTTGGACCACAGGCCCAGAGCCTGCCACCGGCCCTTAAGACTGGCGGCCTGCTTGTTACGGGGGGTCGACATGGTCGTGGAAACCTCTTTCACATACGTACTTGGGACAATGCCGTCACCACGGCGTACTGCGGTTCTTATCTTCCATCATCTGGACCCGCAGATCGAACTTTCACTACTCCCTGCGCCATCAGTGCACCCGAAGGAGCCCCCATGGAACTCCCCGCCCCCGCCATGCCAGTGCGCTGCCGGGGGTGCCCGAGGGCGGGCGCACACACAAAAAACCCCCGGCCAACTGGCCGAGGGTTTTTTCTTTGTTGCGGGGACAGGATTTGAACCTGTGACCTCCGGGTTATGAGCCCGGCGAGCTACCGAACTGCTCCACCCCGCGATGTGTCTACAACTTTACTGCCCTGAGGCGCTCAGGCCAAGTTCCCACCGGGTGACGTTCGTCTCCCCAGTCTCCGGCAGGTCAGTGACCTTCAAAAGAGCCATGCAGCAACAAGGCCCGGCCACCGGGGTGGCCGGGCCTTGTTGGCCTCACATTCTCAAAGCGGCGCCGGAGCCGGCGCTGCACATCCGGCTACGGAGCTGCCGGCGTTGCCGAGGCTTCAGGGCTCGCCGGCGCAGCCGGGGCTGCCCCTTCGGCGGCCAGTGCCGCGGCAATGGCCGCCTCCAGACGCTTCTGGGTTTCGCCGTAGGCGGCAAAGTCGCCCTTGGCCAAGGCTGCCTGGCCGTCCTTGATGGCTGCGCTGGCATCCGTAAGTGCCTTGGTCAGCGCGGCATTGCCACCGCCGGCAGGGGTGCCACTGCCGTCCGTGGAGCTGCCCCCGGTGCCCGGCTCCTCCTTGTCCAGGCCGAAGTCGCCGGCGGCGGCACCGGAGTCACCCCCGAAGAGGTTGTCCAAGGCCTCATCCAGGGTTGCGGCGTAGCCAATCTTGTTGCCAAAGGCCACGAGCACGCGCTGCAGCGTGGGGTAGGAGGTGGAACCGGTGGATTTGACGTACACCGGTTGCACGTACAGCATGCCGCCGCCCACCGGCAGCGTGAGCAGGTTGCCGTTGATGACGTCGGACTGGCCAAGTTTAAGCACGTTGAGCTGTTCCGACACGGCGGGGTCCGACTGGAAGGTGTTTTGCACCTGGCCAGGCCCGGGCACCTGGGTGGCATCGGGCAGTTCCAGCAGTTGGATTTTGCCGTAATCGGGACTCTTTTCACCCTTGACGCTGCCGGCATCGCCATTGGCGGACATGAAGCCGTAGAGGATGTTGCGTGAATCGGTGTTTTGGACTTCCTGCGGGATGAAGCTGGTGGTCAGGGAGAACGCCGTCTGATCCTGGCCGGGCATCTTCAAGGACAGGTAGTACGGGGGCTGCTTGTCCACCGCGGTGGTGGTGGGATCGTCCGGGACGCTCCATGCCAGCGTGTTTTTGAAGAAGTCCGTGGGATCTGTGACGTGGTAGCGGCCCATCAGTTCACGCTGGACCTTGAACAGGTCCTCCGGGTAGCGTACATGGGACATGACGTCCCCGGACATTTCCGAATACGGCTTCACCGTGGTGGGGAAGACGTTTTGCCAGGCCTTCAGGATGGGGTCCTGGTCATCCCAGGCAAACAGTTCCACGGAACCGTCATAGGCATCCACGGTGGCCTTGACCGAGTTGCGGATGTAGTTCACCGAAGCGTTGGGCATGGCCGTCCCGGCGGCTGTCAGTGAATCAGTGGTGGCCTCCTGCAGCTGCTGCTGCTGGGAATACGGGTACTGCGAACTGGTGGTGTAGCCATCCACAATCCACTTGACCTTCCCGTCCACAATGGCCGGGTAGGGGTTGTTGTCCAGCGTCAGGTACGGTGCCACTTTCTCCACCCGCTCCAACGGGGTGCGGTCGTAAAGGATCTGCGACTCTTCATTTACACCGTTGGTCAACAGCAGGTCCGTGGACTGGAACTTCAAGGCATACATCAGGCGGTTGAAGAAGTTGCCCACACTGGGGCCGGCGTCACCGGTGAAGGTGGTCAGGGACTCGTCGGCCGGGTTGTCGGTGTTTTCCGTGGGGGTGTTGCCCTGCGGACGGTCCAGCTCAATGGGTCCTGTGCCCTCCGGGGCGCCCACCACCGAGTAGTCCGTGGTGGACTGGCCAAAGTAAATGCGCGGCTGGTAGCTGCTGTCGGTTCCCAGTTCGCCCTGCGAGGGGACGCCTGACTGCATGAACTCGGGCTTGCCGTCGGAGGTGACCTTGTTGCCGTAGGCGGCCACCACACCGTAGCCGTGCGTGTACACCAGGTGCTGGTTGTACCAGCTTTGCTGGTTCGGGTTGATGCCGTCGGGGTTCAGCTCGCGCACGGCAATGACGGCGTCCTGGACTTTGCCGTCAATGGTGTACCTGTCCACGTTCAAGGTCTTGGGGAACTTGTAGTACGGGCGGTATTGTTCCAGCTGCGCGAAGGTGGAGGACATCAGGTTGGGATCCAGCAGGCGGATGTTGGCGGCCGTGTCGGCATCCTGGCGCAGGGCCCCGGCAGTCGCCGTCGTCGTGGCGTTGTAGGGGGTGACCTCCATGTCCGTGAGTCCATAGGCGTCACGGGTCATGTTGATGTTGCGCTCAATGAACGGCAGCTCCACGTTGCCCTCGGAGGGCTTGACCTGCCATTCCTGCACGGCCCACGGGTAAATGCCGCCGGCCACCACGGAGGTGACAACCAACATTCCCGTGCCAATCAAGGGCAGCTTCCACTTGCCAAGGAACGCGGCCACAATGAACAACACGGCCACAATGAGGGCCGCCGCGGCCAAAATGGCCTGGGTGGGAATGACTGCATTGACGTCGGTGAACAGTGCACCGGCGCGGTAGCCGCCATTGTCCTGCAGCGTGGCATAGCGGCCCAGCCAAAAGTTGCCGCCCAGCAGCAGCAGGAAAATGCCCGCCATCACGGCAATGTGCGCCTGGGCCTGGCGTGAGGTGAAGATGCCCCGCTCGGTGAGCCGGATGGCCCCGTACAGGTAGTGCGTGAGCACCCCGGCAATGAAGGCAATCACGGTGGCGCTGATCAGCATTCCAGCCAGGAAGCCAAGGAACGGCAAGGTGTTGGTGTAAAAGCTGATGTCCAGGCCGAACTCGGGATCGGTGGAGCCAAAGGGTTCCCGGTAGAGGAACAGCATGACCTTTTCCCACTGGGCCATGGCTGCCGTGCCTGCAAAGAGGCCAAAGACCACCGGCACTCCCAGCATGACCACCCGCCGCACGGGCTCCAACTGCATTTGGTAGCGGCTGAGATTGTCGGCCATGGCGTTGTCCGGGGCGTAGATGGGCCGGGCCCTGTAGGCAATGCGGATGGAGAAAAACACCGCCACGGCCATGATGAGGAAGGCGCCCACGAATATCAGGAGCTTGGCGAGGCGTTCGGTCCAAAAGACGTTGGCAAAACCAAGCTGCTTGAACCACAGGAAATCCGTGTAGATTCCGGAGAAAATCAGCACGGCTACCACCAGGGCCGCCACCACAATGATGGTGGGAACCAGGGCGCTGCGTTTTTTCAGCGGCGCCGGTCTGCCAGGCGATGGGGATGGTCGGGATGTCACTCTCTACCTCTTACTTCGGGGTGCATGGATACTTTTCGAATACTTCTATAGTGGTGGCACGAACGGACTAAGACCAAAGTTCCGTGTGTCACCGAATCGTTACTTGCAGGTGGGGAGCGTCGAGCTGTCCTTCCCGGAGCCAATGACCGACACGGCCTCAAAGGCTTCCTTCAGGGTCGCTGCCCGGAAAACCTGCAAGCCCTCGGGGACGTGGCCAATCACATCCTGGCAGTTGTCCGCCGGGGCCAGAAAGAACTCGGCTCCGCCACTGCGGGCACCCACCATTTTTTGGGCAATGCCGCCAATGGCGCCCACTTTGCCCTCGGGATCAATGGTGCCGGTCCCGGCAAAGTGTTTCCCACCGGTCAACTCCCCGGGCGTCAAGTTATCCATGATCGCCAAGGCAAAGATGAGTCCCGCGCTGGGACCGCCAATGTTTTCCAAGGAAATTTGCACATCGAAGGGGAAGGTGAAGGTGTTCTGCAAAGCCACGCCCAGCAGGTATTTGTCCTCGTCCCCCAGCTTCGGTGTTACGGAAAGCGTCTGTTCGCCACTGCTGCGCAGCACCGTGACATCAACTTCGGCGCCCCTGCCGGAGGCCAGGACGGATTGGATCGCGGAAAGTTCGGTGACGGCTTGGCCGTCCACGGCGAGCAGCACGTCGTCGGGCTTGAGGATTCCCGCCGCGGCGCCATCGGCGGGAACCGAGGCCACGGCCAGCTTGGATTCAAAGTCAATGCCCAGGGCCGTAAGTGCGGCAGCCGTGGCGTTTTCCTGCGAACCTGTCATGGCCGCCGAATTTTCGCTGTTGACCACCTCTTGGCTGCTCCCGGGGGCATAGATGAGTTCCGCCGGATAAATGGTGTGTGAGGGGGTGAGCCAGGATTTCACCGCGTCAAGGAAACTAATGTCATTGCCGGGCAGTCCCCCAGCCAGCCGGACGGTGGTCAAATCCAGCGCACCCGATGTGGCCGGAAAATCCTCTTTTCCGGTAATGGTCACCACCGGCTTGTCATTGACGGTGCCAATGGTGTTGATGGCCGGGCCCGGTGATTCGACCACATAAGGCACCGGCACCGTCATGGCGGCCACCGCGAGCACTGCAGCCACGGCGCCGGAAATGATCATGGCGGGAACCCTGCGGTCACGAACCATTCCTGGCGCAGCGGCGTTCTTGATCATCTCGTGGCTCAATTCAGTGACCTCTCCCAGTGTCCGGCAACCTTGCCCGTGGGTCCCTGGCAAAAATTTCAGCTATCAACACTTCACCTTACTGTGTTTAAATGTGCTGCACTTGTGGGGGTGCTGGGAGTTCACTTCAAAACACCCATCCCCTGCGGCGGCACCGGCGAAGGTGGCCGGCGGGGCCCTTTGCCTGTAGCGAACAGGGCCCCGGCACAAGGCGACAAGGCCACGTGGCGGCGGTAACGTGTTCTCAATCAGCGTCCACGCCAACGAACGGGCCATCATGTCTTCCACACCAGCCAATAACGACGACGACGACACTCCGAAGGATCCGCTTCAGGAAATGCTCGCCAATCTTTTGGGCGGTCAGGGGATGGAGGGCTTTGATCCGGCGGAACTGGCCAAGGCGGCGGGTCTGCCAAATGATCCCAACGTGCTCTCCCAAATGTTCTCCCAGGTCCAGGCCATGATGAGCGGCTCCTCCGACACCCCCGTGAACTGGGACCTGGCCCGGGATGCCGCCCGCAAGGCCGCCGCTGGCGGAGATCCCTCGGTGACGCCGCAGCAGCAGCGCGAGGTTGATGAGGCCCTGCGTCTGGCGGAAATGTGGCTCGATCCCTTTACCGAACTGGCCGCCACAGCCATCATTGGCCGGGCCTGGTCGCGGGCGGAGTGGGTTGAGGAAACCCTCGGCACGTGGCAGCGGCTGACCGAGCCCGTGGCCAACAGCATTGCCTTTGCCATCTCCAATGCCATGAATGAACAGCTTCCGGAGGAGATGAAATCCATGATGGGCGGTGCGGCCGCCATGATGCAAAACATGGGTGGAGCCCTGTTCGGTCTCCAGCTGGGGGCGGCCGTGGGGGCCCTGGCCAAGGAAGTGGTGGGTTCAACGGACATTGGGATTCCGCTGGCCGATCTGCAAATGGCCCTGCTGCCGGCGAATGTAAAGGCCTTCGGGGAGGGCCTGGAGGTTCCCGAGCAGGAAATTCTCTTGTTCCTGGCCCTGCGCGAAGCCGCCCACGCGCGTCTTTTTGTGCAGGTTCCCTGGCTGCGCGGACACCTGCTGGGCACCATTGAGTCCTATGCGCGCGGCATCCACATTGACATGTCACGCATTGAAGATCTGGCCCGGAACTTGGATCCGTCCAATCCGGAAGGTTTGCAGGAGGCCCTGTCCGAAGGCGTCTTCATGCCCGCCCGCACCCCTGAGCAGGACGCGGCCCTGGCCAAACTGGAAACCGCCCTGGCGCTGGTTGAAGGGTGGGTTGATGAGGTTTCCTTTGCGGCGGCAGCAAATTTGCCGTCCGCCGCTGCCATCCGGGAGACCATCCGCCGCCGGCGGGCCACGGGCGGTCCGGCCGAACATGCCTTTGGTTCCCTGGTGGGCCTGGAATTGCGGCCCCGCCGTCTGCGTGAAGCCGCCGCCTTGTGGGCTTCACTGAAGGAACAGCGCGGCATGGCTGGCCGCGATGCCATTTGGGACCACCCCGACCTGCTGCCCACGGCAGCCGACCTTGACGATGCCAAGGGCTTCAGTGAACGCCGCAGTGCCTCCGACGCCTCGGAATCCGATGTTGATGCGGCGTTGGAAAAGCTGCTTGCCGGGGGTTTCGACAGCATTGAGGGCGACCGCCTCGCCGAAGCCACGGACGCCGAAGCCACGGACGCTGAAGGCACGGACTCTGCAGCAACTGCTGAAGATGCCGGGGAAGATGCTGCCGCCAAGGACGCCGACGGGGATGAACCAGAGGCTCCCGGCACACAGAAGTGACCCTAGCGGGCATGCATGCCAGCCATCACTTCGGCACGGGCCACGCACCCGGCTGGAGCTGATGGCTGGCGGGCTTTAAGGCTGGGAACCAGCGTCCCCCTCCTGGCAGTCCAGATCAAGGCTGCGCTCCCCGGCGGTGATGTTCCGGGTGGAGGCAAAGGACGCTCCGTCCAGGAAGGCCTTCGCCGCGTCCAGCCGGGGATAACCGGCAAGTTCCTGCCAAAAGCCGCGGCCGTGGTTGGGATGCAGGAAGTGCGCCAGTTCGTGCAGCAGCACATAGTCCAGCACCCAGCCGGGCATGCCCTGCACATGGTGGGAGATGCGGATGGTTCCCCGGGCAGGTGTCGCCGATCCCCAACGGCTGTTTTGATTGGCCACCCAGCGCACCGAGTGCGGCTCCACGCGCCCGCCCAAATACTGCCGTGAAAGCGCCGTGGCGCGTTGCATCAGCGCCTCATCCCCTGCCGGACCGCGCCTGCCCGCCAACTCCTTCAGGGCCCCACGTTCCAGCCGGGCCACCATACGCGGGACCCAGTATTTCTCGTCCTCCACCGTCAGGGCCGCAGGCACCGCGATGACCGCCTGGCCGTTTTCCCAAAAGGCACTCACCCCGGTTTTGCGTCTGGCCGAACGCCGCACCACCACGGGCCCGCCGTTGCTGAGCGTATGCGCCGACAGGGTGTCCCCCGCCGTGCCGCGTGCCCGCAGCGGGCTTTGCTGCGCATTCTCTCCACGTGCCGCAGGCCTGGTCCGTGCCGGCACGGCTGCACGGGACGTTGCTGAAGTGACTGACATAGCTTTGAATGTACAAGTGTTTTCACTCGTGCGCGCCCCGAACTGCCGGAAATGTGGATAACACCCAGCTGTGGAAAACCTCACACCGGCGGCGCTGCTTCGTGCCATGCTCAAAGGTAAAGGCACCGGGCCAGATGATGGACGGAGCCGCTCCACGGAGGCGGGACATGACAAGCATCAATCCGGCGCTGCGCATGGTGCGCCGCAGTGAACAAAGCGTGCAGATTGGCGTGGGACGCGGCGGCATCATCCTGGCCGGACTGCAGCGGGCCGATGTGGATTTCCTGGATGCATTGCGGGCGGGGATTCCGGATGCGCACGTGCTGGAGGCAGCGGAGGCCTTGGGTGTCAGTGCCCTGCGGGCCCAGGAAATGTGCATTAAACTCGCCGGGTTTTTGTTTTCCGAGGCTGAACTCACCGCTCACGGCCACCGTGCCGAAAGGCTCTTCCCGGAGCGCTCCGCCATGCTTGGCCTGTACCAGGGCCCCTGCCAGGAACTCATGGACCGGCGCGAACACAGCGTGGTCCACGTGGTGGGTTTGGGCAGAACCGGGGCCGCGCTGGCCGCTGTTTTGGCAGCATCCGGGGTGGGTACCTTTTTGTTGGAGGATGACGGCGTGGTCACGGCCACCGATGTCAGTCCCGGCGCCCATCGAGTGGAGGACATTGGTGTGACGCGGGCCCTTTCCACCCGCAGAAACCTGCAACGCCTCGACCCTGCCTGCCAAGTGCACATCATGCACGACGGCGGCGTGGGCGGTCCCAGCGTGGCTTCGCTGGACCTGGCCGTGGTGGTGGGCCATGACGCCGTGCCGACGCACACGGCCGCCCGCTTTTTGGCCGCGGAGAAGCCGCAGCTCATTGTGCTCCTGCGTGAACAGGACGGCACCATTGGGCCCCTGGTGGTTCCCGGTGAAACAGCGTGCCCGGAATGCGTGGAGTGGCACCGCAGCGGCGAGGACCCGCAGTGGCGGGACATTTGCCAGGAACTGGCCCAGCCCCTTGAACCATGGCCTGACCGCAGGCCCCGCCACGAACGGCAGGAAACCATGGCGTTGGCCACCGTCCTGGCCGGGACTGCGGCGGCCCACGCCCTGCTGTTCCTCGATGGCATCAAACGGCCCAGCTCATGGTCAACCGTGCTGAATTTTCATCCTGACACGGGCGCCTGGACGCAGCAGGAATACCGTGCGCATCCACGGTGCGGCTGCCAGTGGCAAAATCAGCCGCGGGCAACGATTTCCAGCACTGCCGCGCCATAGCGTTCAAGCTTGGACGGACCCACTCCCGGCAGTGCGGCCAGGGCGTCAAGGTCCTGCGGCTCCGCCTCGGCAATGGCCATGAGGGTGGCATCGGTGAAGACCACAAAGGCAGGTACAGAGGTGCTGGCGGCAATGCCCAGCCGCCATTGGCGCAACTGTTCAAAGACCGCCTCGTCATAGCCCGCCGGACACTCCGGGCAGCGTCCAAGCTTGCGTTCGGCCCCGGTGTTGAGAATTTTGCCGCACACCCGGCACACTGACGGTCCGGACGCCTTCCGGGAGCTGCGCGTGCTGGCCAATCGCGGGCCAGTGGGCGCCCCACCCACGGATGCCGGGCGCAGCCCATCCAAAAAACGGGACGGTTTGCGGTTCGCACGCCCACCGGGGGTTCGTGCCGTCGACCATGAAAATGACAGGATTTCCCGGGCCCGGGTAATCCCCACATAGAGCAGGCGCCGCTCCTCATCAACCGTCTCCGGCGTGTCGGCGAAGGAGATGGGCATCAGCCCTTCGCTGAGCCCCACCAAAAACACCGCATCCCATTCCAAGCCCTTGGCGGAGTGCAGGGACGCCAGGGTGACGCCCTGGACGGTGGGTGCATGCTGGGCGGAAGCGCGGTCCTGAAGCTCAGCAACAAAATCGGCCAGGGTGAAGCGGTGTTCCTCCGTGCTGCGGGAAACCAGGAGCTCGTCGGCGAGCGCCACAATCGCGGACAGCGACTCCCACCGTTCCCGGACGGCGCCGCCGGTCTTGGGAGCCTGTGGCTGGTAACCCAGGTTGTTGAGCACATCCCGGACCAGTTGGCCCAAGGGCTCGTCCTGCTCCGCGCGGGACGCCGCCCGCAGCTGCAGCATGGCGTCGCGGACTTCCTTGCGGGCAAAAAAACGTTCCCCGCCGCGGAGCTGGTAGCCCACGCCCGTGTCGGTGAGGGCTTGTTCATAGGCTTCGGATTGACCATTGGTGCGGAACAACACGGCAATTTCGCTCGCCTGCGTCCCGCCGGCAATGAGGGCCTTGATCCTGGCAGCGACGGCGGCTGCCTCCGCCTCGTCGTCGGTGCACTCCAAAAATTCCGGCTGCGGGCCGCCCGGGCGTTGCGCCACCAGTTCCAAGGGTTTGGACCAGAGCGAATCGGCGCTGAGTCCGCCGCTGCGCCGGCTGCTCAGCAGGGTGTTGGCCAGGCCCACAACCTGGGGGGTTGAGCGGTAGTCACGGACCAGTTTCACCACATTCGCCGCCGGGTAGCGCTGGGGGAAATCCAACAGGTGCCGCGGCGTGGCGCCGGTGAAGGAATAAATGGTTTGGCTTGCATCCCCCACCACGCACAGTTCGTCCCGGCCGCCCAACCACAAATCAAGCATGCGTTGCTGGAGCGGGGAAACATCCTGGTATTCATCAACCACAAAGTGCCGGTACTGCTCACGCACAGTTGCGGCCACGCGGGCGTCCTCCTGCAAAATGCCCACGGTAATGAGCAAAACGTCCTCAAAATCAATGAGGTTCCGGTCCGCCTTGACGTCTTCATAACCTTGAAACAGCCGGCCCACGGCCACCTTGTCCAAGCCTCCTGGCTCACCTCGGTCCAGGGCCTTGAGCAGGTACGTTTCGGGGGTCAGCATGGAGACCTTGGCCCACTCAATCTCCGCCGCAAGGTCACGGATCGCCGCACGGTCGGTGGGCAGGCGCAGGCGCCGGGCTGCTTCGGCAATGATTTGTGCCTTGTGCTCCAGCAGCCCGGGCAGCTGGCCGCCGACGGCGTGCGGCCAGAAATACTGCAGCTGGCGCAGCGCCGCCGCGTGGAAGGTGCGGGCCTGGACGGTGCCCACCCCCAAATCACGCAGCCGGGTGCGCATCTCCGCCGCGGCACGGGCCGTGAAGGTCACCGCCAGCAGGCGGTTGGGGTTGTACACCCCGGTATGGACACCATAGGCAATGCGGTGCGTAATGGCGCGTGTTTTTCCCGTCCCGGCGCCGGCCAGGACACACAGCGGACCATTGAGGCTGGTGGCCACCAGACGCTGCTCATTGTCCAAGCCGGCGAGGATGCGTTCCTCGGCAGTACGGGAGTCCATGACGGGCAGCCCGGTTTGGCCTGGTTCAAAGCTCATGCCTTGTCACCGGGTTCTACAATGGCACC
Source organism: Specibacter sp. NPDC057265 (assembly GCF_042668835.1). Classification (NCBI taxonomy): domain Bacteria; kingdom Bacillati; phylum Actinomycetota; class Actinomycetes; order Micrococcales; family Micrococcaceae; genus Specibacter; species Specibacter sp. NPDC057265. The sequence goes on along the minus strand of NZ_JBHUYE010000018.1, from coordinate 37,096 downwards.
GCCGTACCAGTGTTCGATCAGGGCCCGCGCGATGGAGAGGCGGTGGGATATTTGCACTTCCCCGGCCAGGACCGCCGACTGCAGCTCACCGCGGGCAAACCACCGCGCCCCGCGGACCTCCACATTGTCAGGGACTGCAACTGTGTCTGCGGTATGGCCCAGAAAACCAAGCATGAGGGATTGTGGGAACGGCCAGGCCTGGGAGGAAATGTAATTCAGGGAGTGCAGGTGCACCCCCACTTCCTCGGCTATCTCACGCACGGCGGCCTGCTCGGCGCTTTCCCCGCCCTCCACAAACCCGGCCACGGTGGAGTACCTGTTGTTTTCCCACTGCCTGTTGTTGGCCAGCAGAATCCTGTCATCGCTGCCCACAATGGCCACAATCACTGCCGGGTCCGTGCGGGGAAAGTGCTGGGACCCGTCCTGTGGGCAGCGGCGCATCCATCCTGCCGCGTCCATAATGGTTTTGCTGCCACAGCGCGGGCAGTGCCGGTGGCTTGCATGCCAGTTGGCCACGGCCTGGGCCTGGACAAACGCCTGCTCATCCACCGCGGTGAAGTTCACTGCCACGTCACGGAACCGTGCGAAGGTGCCGCCGTCGGGCACCCAGTCCGGCTCATCGGCGTCGTCCGGCAGCGCATAAAGCACCAGGTCGGTTCCCTGCGGCAGCACATGCCCCTGCCCGGGGCCGACCTTGCCCAGATAAACCACCGTGGTGCCCTCGGGCGTCACGTCCGGCAGGACCTCCGGTGCCAGGAAAGCCGGGGTTGAACCCGCCATCAGTGCCTGCCCGCGTTGAAAAACCATCACGCGGTGCGAGGCCGAAGACAGGACCTTTTCCATGAATCCAGGTTCACTGCGTTGTTCACACTGCCGGTCCAGCACAGCTTCGGGAAAAGGGGTGGATTCAATCATGGTTCTACCGTACGCACCGTGTGCCAATTTATATATTCCACACCGGGTGAATGTGGACAAACACACTCCCGGCTGCGTGCCGGACCTCCATGCGGGGCATGGTCATTCCAAGGTCTTCTCGCGACTCGCCGCCCCAGCGACGCCGCGTTGGAGCATTGGCGTTCTACGGTGGAGGGGTGAGAAGAATGACAGCAATTGAACTGGCCGCCATTGCCAGCGCCGCCGTGCCCGGACTGAACGTCACGGCCTTTGGACCCGAGCCCGATGATGGCGCCGATTTTTGCTCGGCATTGCTGGTGGATGCAGACAAACGCCGGTGGCGGGTCCGTTCCCCCCGCCACGCGGAGGCCAGTACCCGCCTGGTCACTGAACGCGAGGTTTTGCGCGCCTTTTCCCCGGCAATCCGTGCGGAGCTGCCGTTTTTGCTGCCCACCGTCGCCGGCACCGTGCGTCAGGGCGAGCTCATTACCTTTGTGTATTCCCACATTGCCGGCAAGCCGGAATCGGTGGAGCGGCTGGCGTCCGGCAGCGCGGCCCTTGCCGCTGAAATTGGTGCGGCAATTGCGGCCATCCACGATCTTCCGCAGGAACTCATCACCAACTATGATCTGCCCAGTTACACCGCCAATGAGTTCCGCCAGCGCAAGCTCAATGAACTGGACCAGTCCGCCACCACCGGCAAAATTCCGTCATCGCTGCTGCGCCGCTGGGAGCATGCCATGGAAGATGTTGCGTTGTGGCGCTTCAACCCCTGCGTGGTGCATGGCGATCTGCACGAAGACAACATTTTGCTCGACGGCGAGCAGGTCAGTGCCGTCATGGGTTGGACCGACCTGCGGGTGGGCGACCCTGCCGACGACTTTGCCTGGCTGGTCGCCGTCAACGAACCCAGCTTTGTCGACGCCGTCCTGCAGGCCTACACCACCGCCCGCAAGGAAACCCCCGACCCGCACCTGCTGCGCCGTGCCGCGCTGAGTGCCGAATTTGCCTTGGCCCAGTGGCTGGTGAAGGGTTACGCGGCGGACAGCGCCCGCATGGTGGAAGATGCCGAGTCCATGCTCAAAACCTTGGAAGCTGACATTGCCGAGCACGGCGGCCAGCCCATCAGTGTGGAGCCCGTGGTTCCGGCACGGACTCCTGCTTCCGTCCCGGGCGGGGCGACGGCAGCCGCGCCAACAGCACAGCGGGCCCCGGTCCAGCCGGCCACCAAAAAACCGTCCGTCTCTCCCCTGGGGAAAGTGCCCACCGGCGTGCAGCGGGTCCCGGACACCGCTGACAAAACCTCCGGTCCCGCGGCCGCAGCCGGTGCGGCACCTTCCTCCGGCCCCGCGGCCGCAGCCGGTCCAGCCCCTTCCCAGCCGCCGGCATCCGCCACTGCGGACAAGCCCTCACCGGGAGCCAAATCAGCCGAACCGCCCGCAGCGGACCTTGCCCCGGACGGGGACGCCGCGGAGCTGGACACCACAGCCATGAAGGTCATTCCCCTGAAGAAACAGTCCCGCAGCTAAATCGTGTAGGCGTTTTTGACAATGGCTTCCAGTTCCTCCTGCCCCGCCAGATCCACGGGGCGGATGAGCTGGTTTTGGCCCACATAGTAAAACGCTGCCCGGACCCGTTCCAAGGGCACTTCCTTGAGCCTGGACCAGGCCAAGCGGTAGACGGCCAGCTGAACGCTGCGCACCGCCAGCTGGGCTTTGGTGGGAATTTTGCCGGTTTTCCAGTCGATCAGGTCCCAGCCGCCGTCGGCGTCCCGGAACACCGCATCAATGCGGCCGCGCACAATGACGTCAGCCACCCGCGTTTCGATGGCCACCTCAAGATCGGCAGGCTCCCGGGCGGCCCACTGGGAGTTCTTAAACACCTCCTGCATCTCCTCCAGCCCGTAGGCAGCGTCGACGTAGGCGTCGGCACCGGGTTCCTCGTCAAGGTCCAGCTGTCCGGTGGTGGCAAAATACTCTTCAATCCAGGCGTGAAAGGCAGTACCCTTGCGCGCGGACATGCCGGGTTTCGTGGGCACCGGGCGCCGCATGGCGCGCGTCACCTTTTCCGGGTCCTCCCGCAGCGCCACCAGCCGGGAAGCGGAAATGTGTGGTGGCAGTTCCACCAGCAGCTGTTCGCTTTCCAGCTGTTCCTGGGCCAGGAGCACACTGACCTCCGTGCCCCACCGCAGGTTGTGCCTGAGAAAATCCGCCGTGCCCGGCACTGGCAGGCTCCCGGGCTGGTCCAGTTCCTCCTGCACCGCAGCGGCCGAGCGTTCCGCGTTGGCGCGCCGCCCGGCACGTGCCACCACGGCTGCCCTGCCCTCAATGACGGGTCCGTTCAGCGGGTCATAGGGCCACTGCGCGGTTTCCACGCCCGCAGCGACGGGGTTTGCGGTGTCCTCGGCGGGATCCTCAGCCCAGGGGCCCAGCACCGCCGACTGCTTTGCGCCTTCGCTCAGCGGCAGCAGCTCGTTCAGGAACGGGGACACGGCCAGTGGCTTCTTTCCCGTGCCCCAGACGGTGCTGGAGCACATGAGAAAGTCGCGGGCGCGGGTAAACGCCACGTAGGCCAGGCGGCGTTCCTCCTCTTCGCCGTGCAGGGCGACGTCGTCGGCGAACAGTTTCTCGTGCTCCAACAGGGTTTTCAGATCCGGAACCTCCAGATCCCAAACGGGCAGGTCGTCCCGGTCCCCGCGCAGGGGCCAGGGCAATGATTTGGCCCCTGTGCTCCACCGGTCGGCACGGGTGCTGGGGAAGGCGCCGCCATTCATGCCCGGAACAAACACCACGTCCCATTCCAGGCCTTTGGAGGCATGCACTGTCAACAGGGCCACCGCGTCGGGGTTGCTTTCCACCGCGGTGGTCTCCAAGCCGCCCTCCTCCGATTCCGCAGTGTCCAGCCAAGCCAAAAAGGCATCCAAATCCACCCTTTGGGCTGCGTGCATGAAGCTTGCCGCGGCGTCGGCAAAGGCATCCAGGTGGCGGCGGGCGTGGTGGATGCTGGATCCGGGCTTGGCAGCCAATTCAACGTCCAAAAGCATGGTCCGTTCCACCACGCCCAGCAAATTAACCAGATCCTCCCCCACATAGGAGCGCAGCATGCGCAATTCATCCCGCAGCGCCAGGAGCCTGCCGCGCGCCGTGTCGCTGAGGGGTCTGGCGGCCTCCGGCCAGTAGTCGGCGCTTAAATAATCCAGGGCCTCCACAAGCGACGACGCATCCACCACATCCGCCGTGACCGCCACCGGATCAAGGTCCGTCCTGTCGGGGGCGTGTGCGAGCGCACCGCCGCCCTCTTCATTCAGGAGCACCGAGGCGTCAAAGTTCACCTTGTGCTTCGCCGCCCAGGCCCGACGGCGGGCCAGGTACCGGGCCCAGTCGGCAAAAGCCATGAGATCCGCCGGTCCAATGCGCCACCGCGCCCCCGTGAGCAGCCGCATGAGGGCATCGGATCGGCCCGGATCGGCAATGACGCGCAAGGTGGCCACCAGGTCCACGATCTCCGGGGTGCTGAGCAAACCACCCAGGCCCACAATCTCGTACGGGATGCCCCTGGCCTCAAAGGCTGCCTGAAATTGGGCAAATTGTGCACGGCGCCGGCACAGCACTGCCACAGTCATGGCGCCCTGGGGCCCGGACCGGCGCGTGAAATCACCCTTGCGTGCCAGGATTTCATCAGCAATGGCCTGCGCCTGCGCCAATTCTGTCTCATACCGGGCCAGCAACACCTCACCCGCCGGGGCTTGCGGCCGCTGCCGCAGCGGCGAGACCACCACGGAGGGCCCCGCCGCTGCACGCTGTGCGCCGGTGAGCCCGGCGGCGAGCTTGGCATTGGCCTTGCGGGTCTGCGCCTGCGTCAATGCCGCGGACATGACGTTGGCGGTTGAGAGGATGTGTTCCGAGTTGCGCCACGCAATGGTTAGTTCCGCGGTGGGTGCGTACCCGCCGCTGGCGAGCCTGAATATTTCCGGGAAGCGAAACAGCTGGCCGGCTGAAGCGCCCCGGAAACCGTAAATGGACTGATGCGGATCCCCCACCGCGGTGACGGGATGCCCTGCCCCAAAAAGCTCGGCAAAGAGCTGCAGTTGGGCGTGGGAGGTGTCCTGAAATTCATCCAGCAACACCACCTTGTAGCGTTGGCGCTCCATTGCGGCCGCGTGCGGGACATCCCGGGCAATGCGGGCCGCCAGGGCCACCAGGTCGCCATAGTCCAGGACATTGCGGCGGCGTTTGGCCTGGGCATACTTTTGCACCAGGGCAGCCACCGAGGCCCGGGTGCGCAGCACGTTCAACTGTTTCTCGACCAGCTGCGTGCGGGGTTTGGCGGTGTCGGCAATGTAGGGCAGGGATTCAAACTCAGCAAGGTATTTTTCAATGGTTGCCACCACATGGTCCGGGTCCTGCAGATGCTCGGCGCACTCGCCGGCCAGTTCCATGACGGCTTGAATCAGGGTGGATTTGGCGGCCGTGAAGTGTTCATGGCCCCCGTCGTGGGCGGCCACCACCTCACTGGCCAGCTGCCAGGCCTCGGCGGCGCCCAACACCACGGCGTCGCGTTCAATGCCCAGACGCAGCCCGTAGTCGGTGACAATGCCGCTGGCGTAGGAGTGGTAGGTGGAAACCTTCGGCTCCAAAGCCTCCCGCGCGGCGGCGGCCGGAGCCAGGTCAACTTCGCCGGAGCGCGCGAGCGCGCCCAGCTTCGCCAGCTGACCGCGAATGCGTGCCGCCAGCTCGCCGGCGGCCTTGCGCGTAAAGGTCACGCCCAGGATTTCCTCCGGCAGGACCAAACCATTGGCCACCAGCCACACCACCCGGTCTGCCATGGTGGTGGTCTTGCCCGAACCCGCTCCCGCAATGACCAGCAGCGGCTCCAGGGGCGCGGCAATGATCGCTGCCTGCTCCTCGGTGGGTGGCCGCTGTTCCAGCAGCTCGGCCAGCTGGAACGGGTTTAAAGGCGTTGCCAGGACGGCGGGGCCGGCTGCGTCCTCGGCGGTGCCGGCCGGATCCAGGTTCTGAACTGGGTGTGAACTCATTCGGTGATTTGTTTCCCTTCCGGGCACAGCGGACAAACGGTGGGCAGCGGGCAGCCGCGGCGGGGATCCCAATCCTCGCCATGGCGGGCGGGAAACACGGCTTGGGCCATCAAGCGGGCAGCTTCGAGCACCTTGAGCGTGGGGTCGTTTTCGCTGCCGGGCACCATGGGCGCCTGCTGCTGTGTCTTGACGGCTTTGGCGGCATCCCCCAGGGGCAGCAGCGCGGCACCGCCTGCCACAGCACCTGCCAATCCCGCGGCGGCGGCTTGTTCGGCAAAGCCGCCGGCAGCGACAGCCACCTGGTAGGCGCCCAGTTGCGGGTGTTCCTCCACCTGGGCCTTGGTGGGCTTGGTGCGCCCGGTCTTAATGTCAATGACCACAAGTTTGCCGTCGGCGTCGGCTTCGAGGCGGTCCACCTGGCCGCGCAGCCGCACTGTCACCGGCTCCGCGGATTCATCGCCAACGGGCAGAACGCCCAGGTCCACGGTGAAGTTTTCCTCCACGCCAAGGAGCTTGCGGCCCTGCTGGCGGGCATCGATGACGTACTGGGCCAGCTTCAGCAGCATGTTCTTGGCCCGTTCGTAGTCGACGTCGGTTTCCCAGGAATCCGGAAGGCCCAGGGTGGGCCAGCGCCGCTCCAGCTCGGCCAGGTATTCGTGCCCCGCACCGTCAGGAATGTCCTGGGCGATGCCGTGGATCAAGGTGCCCAGGCTTCTGGCAAAGTCGGTGGTGGCCTCGCCACCGGCGGCACGCACAAACCAGTTCAGCGGAGACTTCAACACTTCCTCCACCTTTGATGGGGATACCGCCACAATTCCCCCCGGGGCAACAACGGAACCGGTGCTGCTCAGCGGCAATAGACCCCACCATTGCCGCGGCGCGGCCCCCGGCACCTGCTGCCGGGACAATACCGCCAGCATCCGGGCAGCTTCGGGATCGGCATGGATTTCAGATTCCTGCCGCAGCTCCGCCACCAGGGAACGCAGGGTCATGGGCCGCGGCACCTGTTCCACGGGACGCACGGGGTACTGCGACTCTCCGCCCGAATCCGTCACCGGCTGGTACGGCGCCGCCAAGTCAATGAACTGCGAGGGCTGGAGGTCGTGGGCCGCGGCCGCCGTGAGGATGAGCTTGCCGCTGGCCCGGGAGATGGCCGCGGCGAAGCTGCGCAGCTCATCGTAGCGAATGTCCCGCAGCCTCGTGGCCGGGTCAATCTGCCGTGCCGCCGCCGCACCCCGCTCCAAGACATCCACCAGCAGCTGGCTGCCCAGCAGCTCCCCGCGCAGGCGCGTATTGGGCCACACGCCCTCCTGCAGCCCGGAGACAATCACCACCGGCCATTCGCGTCCCGCGGCGCTTGCCGGGGTGAGGATTTCCACCGCGTCGCTGCGTTGGGCGCGGGCTGCCAGGGTGTCCATGGGCAGTTCCTGGCTCATGAGGTAGTCGAGGAACTGCTGCGGACTGGATCCGGGCATTTGATCCACATAACGTTCAGCGGTTTGGAAGAGCGCCATGACGGCGTCCAAATCGCGGTCCGCGCGGATGCCCATGGGCCCGCCATGCAGGGCCTGGTTTTCCCACAGCCCGGAGCTGTCGCAGGCATCCCACAGCGCCCACAGCACCGTCTCCGCATTGGCCCCGGCTTCGGCCACAGCCATCCGGCCGGCTGCCAGCATGGCGGCGATCCGGCGGGCATTGGCCGCCTCCCAGCCCAGGGGGGCCAGCTTTTCCGGTTCCAGCAGCGCCTCCACCAGCAACTCGTCACTGGCCCTGCCCCCACCTGCATGGAATTCCTGTTGCCGCAACGCCTGGCGCAGGCGCCGCAGGTGCAGGGAAGTGGAGCGCCCCAGCCGGGAGGTCAGCAACGCCACGCAAGCCTCGGCGTCGAGCTTTTCAGGTGCCAGGGCCACGGCAAAAGCCTCCAACAGCGGACGCACCGCCGGCTCGTCGCGCACGGGGTTCTCCGCCACGGGCACTTTCACGGCAATGCCCTGGGCGCTGAGATACCGCTGCAGGGCTGCCAGCGCCGCACCAGTGCGAACAATCACCGCAATGTCCCCCAGGCTGTGCCCGCGCAGGTGCTGAAGGTGCAGAATCCGCTCGGCGACCAGCCGCAGTTCGTGGACCTCGGAGGCCACCACGTGGGCGTTCACCGCATCCTCCGTTCCCGGGGTGCCCGTGCGGGACTCCGACGCCAGGGTTGGGGTCTTTGGCGGGGAGAGCCTGCGGGCCTTGTGCCCTCCACGGATTTGGAAAATCCGCTCCGCCACACGCTGCCACGCTGCGGCCAGGGACGGGCCCATGCGGTGTGAGATGGAGAGCGGAAATTCCTGCAGGGGCCGCTCCTGCGTGCCCAGCGAGCCTGCCAGCGAGGCCACCAGATCGGGCCGTGCGCCACGGAAGCCCTGGACCACGGTGTCGGGCGAGGCGGCCACCAGTACGTCCTTGCCGCGGCCCACCAACGCCAACAACTGGTGGACGGCCTTATTGGCCTCCTGAATGTCGTCCACCACTATCAGCTGCAGCCGCTGGCGTTCCTGGGCCAGGAATTCCGGGTCCAGTTCCAGCAGCGTCGTGGCGGCGGTGATGATGCCGGCCGGGTCAAAGGAGCCGGATTTTCCCCAGTCCACCACATCCCGGTATTCGGCGTAGAGGGAGGCGGCGGCCACCCAGTCGGGGCGTTGGTTGTTGCGGCCCAGCTGGGCCAGCTCCTCCGGGAGCAGGCCGTATTCAATGACCCTGTCAAACAGCTGGCGGACTTCCTGGCGGAAGCCGCGGGTGTCCAGGGCATCACGCAGCTCCGTGGGCCAGTGGGGGGCGTTTCCCAGCCCCAGCTTGTGCCCTGTGAGCAACTCCCGGATGATGAGGTCCTGCTCCGGACCGCTCATCAGCCGGGGCGGCCCCTCCAGGTGCGGCATGCGGCCTTCCACTTTGGCCCGGCGCAGCAGGTCGAAGGCGTACGAGGACCAGGTGCGGGCCGGGGAGGTGCCCAGGCTCCTGCTTAACCGGGCGCTGAAACCATCGCGGAGCCTGGCTGCCGCCAACCGGGATGGTGCCAGCAACAGCGCACGGCCGGGATCCACGGCGCCGTGTTCCATGCGGGCCACCGCGGCTTCAATGAGAACAGTCGTCTTTCCGGTGCCCGGCGCCCCCCACACCAGGACGGGACCGGACCCGGGCGCCAACGACACCACGGCTTCCTGGTCCGGGCTCAGCGCAGGTGCGGAACGGGGAACCGCCGAGGGCGGCCGCAACATCAAGGCGGGCACGGCTAGGCCCCTCTGGCGTTCTGGCATGACGACCGGTGCTGCTTGCTGGCTCATGCCTTCAGTCCATCACGGGGCACTGACATTTTCGGCGCGCCCGTTTCCCCCGGCTGCCTGGGCGCAGGAGTGCGGTCGGGCCGCCCGTCCGCATCCCGCAGCCGGTCCGCCAAGGCGTCGATGCGGGCAAAGTCGCCCTCCCCGGGCCACCACCTGGCCAATGCCATGTCAAGGCGCCCGCCCGGACTCCCGTCCCCCTGTCCGCCGCGCAGCGGGGTCCCCTCACGGCGGTAATGGTGCATGGCGGTGCCCCCGTGGCAGGCGGGGGCGACGCCGTTGGAGCGCACCACACGCCACCAGCAGACGGCTCCACCGTGGGCAGACATGACGGCCCCCACCTGCCGCGGACCGCCCACGTCAAGGAGTGCGGCAATGTCGCCGTAGGACAGGACCCGCGCCGGCGGAATGAGATCCGCGACGGCTAAAACTGCTTCAACATACTGCTCACGCATGGTCCCAGCCTAGTTGGCCGCGGACCGGCTTCGAAGATGTCAGCGCCGGGCGGTAGCGTGAGTTCATGACTAGCTGGAGCATGCACCCCCGTGCCGCCTTTGATTTGGAAACCACGGGCAAGGATCCGCGGGAGGCACGGATCGTGACGGCTTCCATTGTGCTCGTTGACCATGGCGGAACCGTGGTGGAACGCTTTGAATGGCTGGCCGATCCCGGGGTGGACATTCCGGAGGAGGCCGCAGCCATTCACGGCATCACCACCGCGCATGCGCAGGCCAACGGGCAGTTTGCCGATGTTGTCGCAGCGGAGGTTGCCGCCGTGCTGGCTGTGCTTTTTGCCCACGGGATTCCCGTGATTGCCTTCAATGCCAGCTACGACTTCACGGTGCTGGCCCACGAGGCCAGGCGGCATCAACTGGAGCAGATCACGCCCGCTCCCGTGATCGACCCGTTCATTTGCCATAAGAAAATGGAGAAGTACCGCAAAGGCAGCCGCACGCTCGTGGCCCTGTGCGAGGAGTACGCGATTGATCTCATGGACGCCCACACCTCCGCGGCCGACGCGGAGGCCACGCTGCGGCTCGCCGATGCGCTGGCCGCCAAGCACAGCGCCCTGCGCGCGGATGTCACGGAATTGCACGCCACCCAGGTGGAGTGGGCCCGGGAACAGGCAGCGGATTTTCAGGAATATTTGCGTCGGACCAAGGACCCCGCGGCGGTCGTAGAAGGGGATTGGCCGGTGCTGCCGCCGCGGAGCTGACGATCGGGCAGGGCGGGCCTGACGGCACAGCACGGCCCCTCAACGGGCGGTCAAGTGGGATAAATCACTGGCTGAACAGGGGTGCCGCGGCCCAGCTGCAACCGTCAGTCATGCAGTGATGCCCGCGCGGACGGGGCTGCTGGATCAACAAAGCAGGCATATTACGTTTTATTCGTTGATAAACGCTTGAAACAGCCCGCATTTATTCACATCGGACACGATTTTGATGCGGATGACATAATTTAGTTTCGTTGGTTGAGTTCTGCTAGGAATCTCCTGGGAGTTCCCGCGCTCCATCCACATATACTCCCTCCCCGGCGGCACTTTGACGGATGGGGCACCTGCAATGAAAGTGATAGTTTGATGAAAAAATCAGCACTGAAGTGGATTACCACTGTCCCGGTCGCCGTTGCCCTGGCGTTCTCCCTTGCAGCCTGCGGCGGCTCCGGTGACACCGCTTCCAACGGCCCCACGGACGCCTTGGCCGGCAGCGACCAGACCTCCTTGGACAAGTACACCACCGACGAGGTCGTTGCCCTGGACTCCATCAACAAGGATGAGCTGGGTTTGATCACCCCCGGCACCATCAGCGTGGGCACCCTCTCCGACGCCCCGCCGAACATTTTCCTCAAGGACGGCGTCTTCACCGGCTACGACAACGAGCTGCTGCGCGCCATGGCGGAGAAGCTTGACCTTAAAGTGGAATTCAAGTCCACCGACTTTGCAGCCCTGCTGGCCCAGGTGGAAAGCAAGCAGTTCGACGTCGGATCCTCCTCGATCTCCACCACCGACGCCCGCCGCGAGAACGTCGGCTTCACCAACGGTTACGACTTTGGCTACATGGCCGTGGTGGCCAAAACCGATTCGGAAGTCAAGGGCTTTGCCGATCTGAACGAAAAGACGCGCATTGCCGTGGTGCAGGGCACCGTGCAGGATGACTATGTCACCAATACCCTGAACCTTGAAGCTGTTCGCTTCGCGGACTACAACACCGCCTACGCAAACTTGAAGAACGGCCAGGTTGACGCCTGGGTTGCGCCTTCACAGCAGGCCACCGGGCAAGTCAAGGACGGCGACGGCACAGTCATCGCCGAAGAGGTTGTCAACACCCAGAACTTCACCGCATATGCCGTGAACTCGGAAAACAAGGCCCTTACCGATGCCTTGAACGCAGCCCTTGACGCCGTCATTGCCGACGGCACCTGGTCCACGCTGACCAAGGAGTGGTACCCCACCCGTGACATGCCTGAGGACTGGACCCCGGGTTCCAAGGCCGTAACGGTTCCCAAGGCCTAATTTATGGATGTTCTTGAGCAGCTTGCAAAAACGTTTTTTGACTGGGAAGCAATGTGGGCGGTTGTCCCCGAAATGCTTACAGTCGGATTGCCGAACACCCTGATCCTGGCCATTGCCTCAGGCGCCATTGGCTGTTTGCTGGGCATGATTCTGGCCGTGATGGGAATTTCCCGCAACCCCATCCCGCGCTGGATTGCCAGGGTCTACACGGACGTCTTCCGCGGCCTGCCGGCCATCTTGACCATTCTCCTGATTGGTTTGGGCCTGGGCCCGGTGTTTCGTTCCCTGACTGGAAGCACCAACCCCTTCCCCCTGGCCATCCTGGCACTGTCCCTGATGGCGGCGGCCTACATTGGCGAGATTTTCCGCTCCGGCATTCAAAGCGTCGAAAAGGGCCAGCTCGAGGCGTCCCGCGCCCTGGGATTCAGCTATGGCTCGGCAATGTCCTTGATAGTGATCCCCCAGGGCATCAGGCGGGTGCTGCCGGCCTTGGTGAACCAGTTGATTTCGCTGATCAAGGATTCCTCCCTGATCTACCTGCTGGGGCTGCTTGCCAGCCAGCGGGAGATTTTCCGCATTGGCAACGATGCAGCCGCCAACACCGGCAATCTCTCACCCCTGGTGGCGGCCGGCCTGCTGTACCTGCTGCTCACCGTGCCACTGACCCACGTGGTGAACTTCATGGACAAGCGCATGCGTGAGGGCAGGGCCCAAAAGGTCGAACCCGACGAAGCGGCAGCAGTCATTGGAAAGGGCGCCACAACATGAGCGAATTCAACTCAGGGTCCCTGACGGCCAGCAACATCCACTTGGCTTTCGGTTCCAACAAGGTCCTGCGGGGCATTGACCTGCACGTGCCCGAGGGCACCACCGCCTCGGTCATCGGCCCCTCCGGTTCCGGCAAATCCACGCTGCTGCGCGTCATGAACCGTTTGATCGAACCGGACCAGGGTGACATCACCTTGGACGGGCGGTCGGTCCTGCAGGACAACCCGGACGAGCTGCGCCGGCGCATTGGCATGGTGTTTCAGCAGTTCAACTTGTTCCCGCACAAGACAGTGCTGCAGAACGTGTCCCTGGCTCTGATCAAGCTGCGGAAAATGCCCAAGGAGCAGGCCACCGCCCGTGCCTTGGAACAACTGGATCTGGTGGGTCTGAAGCACAAGGCCGATGTCCGCCCCGGGAATCTTTCCGGCGGCCAGCAGCAGCGCGTGGCCATTGCCCGTGCGCTGGCCATGGAACCGGAGGTGATGTTCTTTGACGAGGCCACCAGCGCCCTGGACCCTGAGCTGGTCAAGGGCGTGCTGGCGCTTATGACGGATCTGTCCAAGGGCGGCATGACGATGGTGGTGGTTACCCACGAGATGGGCTTTTGCCGCAATGTCTCCGACACCGTGACCTTCATGGATGCCGGCGTGGTGGTGGAAACCGGCCCGCCCGGTGAACTGTTCACCGATCCCAAGACCGACCGCTTGAAGGGCTTCCTCTCCGACGTCCTTTAGGCTTTTGCCCAGTGCAGCAAAAACGCCGCTGTGAACCAATGTTCACAGCGGCGTTTTTCATCCCCTGGGCGGATGTACGCAGGAAAACCTCAGGCTGCCGCGGCGGCCTTGGCTGCCGCCGGGAGCGCTGCAAAGATGCGGTTCATGGCGGCGTCGTCATGCGCGGCGGAGAGGAACCACGCCTCAAAGACGCTGGGGGGCAGGTACACGCCGGATTCGAGCATGGAGTGGAAGAACGGCGCGTAGCGGAAGGCTTCCTGGGCCTGCGCATCGGCGTAGTTGTGCACGCCGTTGGCGGAGGTGCCAAAGGCCACCGAGAACAGGCTTCCGGCACGCTGGATGGAGTGGTCCACACCCTCGGCCGCAAGTGCCTGGGACAGGGCTGCGGAGAGTTCCAGCGAGCGGGCATCCACCGTCGCGTAGACCTCCGCGGTGGCGGCGGTCAGGGTGGCCACGCCGGCGGCCATGGCCACGGGGTTTCCGGAGAGCGTGCCCGCCTGGTAGACCGGCCCCAGCGGGGCGAGGTGGTCCATGACCTCCCGGCGTCCACCCAGGGCGGCGGTGGGCAGCCCGCCGCCAATGACCTTGCCAAAGGTGAACAGGTCAGGCGTCCAGCCCTCGGCGGCGCCCGTCAGGCCCCAGTAGCCGGCCGGGCCGGTGCGGAAGCCCGTCAAAACCTCATCCACAATCAACAGCGCCCCGTGGGCTGCGGTGATGCGGGAAAGCCCGGCGTTGAAGCCCTCCCCCGGGGTCACCACGCCCATGTTGGCCGGTGCCGCCTCGGTGATGACCGCGGCAATGCGGTCCCCGTGCGCGGCGAAGGCGGTTTCCACCGCGGCCAGGTCGTTGTAGGGCAGCACCAGCGTCTCGGCGGCCGTCGCTGCCGTGACACCTGCGGATCCGGGCAGCGCCAAGGTGGCCAGTCCGGAACCGGCGGCGGCCAGCAGCGAATCCAGGTGCCCGTGATAGCAGCCGGCGAACTTGATGATCAAATCGCGTCCGGTGAAGCCGCGCGCCAGGCGCACCGCCGTCATGGTGGCCTCGGTGCCGGTGGAGACCATGCGCAGGCGTTCGACGCCGGACACGCGGCCCTGCACCAGGGCGGCAAGTTCGCTTTCGGCCGGGGTGGAGGCGCCAAAGCTCAGCCCGTGGTCCACGGCCGCATGCACGGCGGCCAGCACGTCCGGGTGGGCGTGGCCCAGCAGCGCCGGACCCCAGGAGCAGACCAGGTCCACGTAGTCGCGGCCGTCGGCGTCGGTCAAATAGGCGCCCTTGGCGTTGACCATGAAGCGCGGGGTGCCGCCCACGGAGCCAAAGGCACGCACGGGCGAGTTCACCCCGCCGGGCATGAGGGTCTTGGCGCGGTCAAAAAGTTCCTGGGAACTGGTCATGGTGGGTCCTTGCGTTGGAGGTGAAGACGGGGGTCAGTCGCGGAGCCAGCCGGCCAGCTCGGCCGCCCAGTAGGTCAAAATCATGGTGGCGCCGGCGCGCTTGATGCTCAACACCGACTCCTGGATGGCTGCCCGGCGGTCAATCCAGCCATTGGCGGCCGCGGCCTCGATCATGGCGTACTCGCCGGAGATCTGGTAGGCCGCCACCGGAACGGAGGACATCTGCGCCACATCGGCCAAAATGTCCAGGTAGCTCATGGCGGGCTTGACCATGACAATGTCGGCGCCTTCGGCCAGGTCCATTTCCACTTCCAGCAGGGCTTCGCGGCGGTTGCCGGGATCCATTTGGTAGGTCCTGCGGTCCCCCTGCAGCTGGGAATCCACGGCCTCGCGGAACGGGCCGTAGAACGCCGAGGCGTACTTGGCGGCATACGCCAGCACGGACACGGAGCTGAAGCCCGCCGCGTCCAGGGCCTCGCGGATCACCGCTACCTGGCCGTCCATCATGCCCGACGGCGCCACCACATGGGCACCCGCCCTGGCCTGCGCCACTGCCATGTCGGCATAAATGTCCAAGGTGGCGTCATTGTCCACCTGACCGGCGGCGTCGAGCACGCCGCAGTGGCCGTGGTCGGTGAACTCGTCCAGGCAGAGGTCGCTCATGACCACGAGGGAATCACCCACGGCCGCACGCACATCCGCAATGGCCTTGTTCAACACGCCCTGGGGGTCCAGGCCGGCGGAACCCGTGGCGTCGCGCTGCGCGGGGATGCCAAAGAGCATGATGCCGCCGAGCCCCAGCTCCACGGCTTCACGCGCGGCGGCCAGCAGGGACTCGGTGGTGTGCTGGAAGACGCCGGGCATGGAGGTGATGGCCCTGGGCTCGGTGAGGTCCTCGCGGATGAACACCGGCAGGATCAGGTCCTTGGGCGCCAGGGAATGTTCGGCCACCAGCCGGCGCATGGCGGGTGTGGTGCGCAGGCGGCGCGGACGGTGCTGGGGAAAGCTCATGGCGACTCCGTAAGTGGCTTGTTGGGAAATGGGGTGCGGGCCAGGGCCAGCGCCGCGACAATGCCGGCGGGGGTGGGCTGTTCGGCGGTGGCGGCCACGCGCAGGCCCAGCCGCTGCGCCTCTGCGTGGGTGGGCCCGCCAATGGCAATGACCAAGCAGTCCGGGGGCAACGGGGCAAAAAGGGCCGCCACCCTGCGTGCGGCGCTGCCTGAGGCGAGGACGACAGCGTGCAGCGCCCCCGCGGCCAGCTCCGCCTTTGCCTGCTCCGGGGTCAGTTGTTCGTGGCTGGCTCCGCCGTTCGGCGCGGCCTGGTTCAAGGTGGCGGTGAGCCGGAGCTCCGGCCGGGCGGGATAATCCACGGTGTGGTAGGCCGTAACGGCCTCCGGCAGCCAGCCCTTGGCCCGCAGGCCCATCACCAAGGTGTCCGCAGCCAGGTCGGACTGCGGCAGCAGCACCTTTTTACCCACGGAGGCATCCGTGCCAGGGGCCTCGGGCCACAGCTCCACCAGTCCCGCAGCGGACTGCTGGCGCACCGGGGCCAGCTGGGCTGTGATGCCCTCGGCTGCCAATGCGGCCACGGAGGTGGGGCCAATGGTGGCCACGCGCGTTGCAGCCGGAATCAGGGCCGCGAGGGTGGTTCCGGCACCCCCGCACCACTGTTTCAGGGCACGGACGGTGGTGATGGAACTGAACACCAGCCAGTTGCACTCCCCCGCCGCAAGGCGTTCCATGGCTGCGCCCAGGGCGTTGCTGTCCGCCACTTCAAAGTCGATGACGGGCAGCAGGACGGGCTCGGCGCCTGCGGCTGCCAGGGCATCGGCGAGGGCGCCGGCACGGTCGGCGCTGCGCGTGAGCGCCACCCGCACCCCCGCCAATGCCGCTGAAGCGTTCACTTCGAGGAGCCGGCCAAGTCCGCAAAGTCCCCGGCGCCGCCGGCCAGCAGTTCCTCGGCCAATTCAATGCCGAGCAGCGTGGCGCCCACAACCGTCAGGGCGTCGGTGGCCTTTTTCAGGCGCAGGGAACGGGTACCGTCGAGCGAGACCACCACGGCCTCCAGGTACAGCATGGAGCCTTTGCGGAGGCCCAGCGCGCCCACGGGTGCCGCGCAGCCGGCCTCCAAACGGGCCAAAAGCGCCCGTTCGGCCGTGACGGCCAGGCGCGTGTCCTGGTCGTCAATGGCGGAGAGGGACTGGCCCAAAACCCCCGTCAATTCGGCGTCGGCCGTGCGGCATTCCAAGGCCAGGGCACCCTGGCCGGGCGCCGGCAGCATGACGTCGGTGGCCAGGAACTCCGTGACGGTGTCCAGGCGGCCAATGCGGGTCAGGCCCGAGGCCGCGAGCACCACGGCGTCCAGGTCGGCGGCCTTGCCGGGTTCCGGATCCACCAGGGCGTTGCCGGGCAGGCCCGGAACACGCGCCAGGCGGGTGTCCACATTGCCGCGGATGTCCACGATCAACAGGTCGTTGCGCGCAGCGAGCAGCTGCGCGGCGCGGCGCGGGGAACCCGTGCCAACGCTGGCCCCGTGGGGCAGCTGGGCAAGGGTCAGGCCGTCGCGGGAGCACAGGGCGTCCCGGGCGTCGGCGCGCACGGGCACGGCGGCCAAGGCCAGCCCGGGTACGGCGGCGGTGGGCAGGTCCTTGAGTGAATGCACTGCCACGTCCACACGGCCATCAAGCACGGCCGCGCGCAGTTCGGCGGCAAAAACCCCCGTGCCGCCCATTTGGGACAGCGGCCCGGTGAGGACGTCGCCGTCGGTCTTGACGGGCACAATGTCGGCGGCCAGGCCGCTGACGGCCACCAGCTGCTCGGTCACCTGACCCGTTTGGGTCAGTGCCAGCTTGCTGCCGCGGGTGCCAATTTTTACACCCGTCAACGTTTCAGCCATGGTCTCAGGCCTCCGCCCCGGCGGACACCAGGCCCACGGTGCTTCCCACCTCGGAGATGGCGGGCTTTTTGCCACGGAAGTTCTCGCAGCAGCCCGGGTTGCAGACATCAAACCACGGGCCCAGCCCGGTCATGGCCGGACGTGCCTCAATGTGGTTTTCCACGGTGCGTTCGCAGATCATGTCCACCAGCCCGGACACGAACTTTTGGTGGGTGCCGGGGGTGGGTGCGCGGTCAAAGACCAGGCCCAGCCCGGCGCACGTTTCAGCCGCCTCGGTGTCGAGGTCCCACAGGACCTCCATGTGGTCGCTGACGAATCCCAAAGGAACCACTACCACGGCCTTGACGCCGGCTTCGGCCTTTTCAGCCAGGGCGTCGTTGATGTCAGGTTCCAGCCACGGCACATGCGGGGCGCCGGAGCGGGACTGGTACACCAGTGACCATTCCTGCGCCGGGTCCACGGCGGCCATGACGGCTTCGGCGGCGGCCAGGTGCTGCGCCACATAGGCCGAGTTCTCCGCAAATTCACGCGGTTCGTTCTCGGAGTGCCCGGCGGCTTCGGCATCGCGGGTGGGGATGGAGTGGGTGGCGAACATGACGTGCACGGGGGCGTCGGGCGTGCCGGCTTCGGCCAGCTCTGCGCGCACCTTGGCCAGGGATGCGGCCGTGCCCTCGATGAAGGGTGTGACGAATCCGGGGTGGTCAAAGTACTGGCGCACCTTGTCCACCGCCAGCTTGCCGTCCAGGCCCGTCTCGGTCAGCGCCATGCCAATGTCCTCGCGGTACTGGCGGCAGCTGGAGTAGCAGGAGTAGGCACTGGTGGTGACCATCAGCAGGCGGCGGTGGCCGGCGTCGTACGCCTGCTGCAGCACAGCGGGAATGTAGGGGTCCCAGTTGCGGTTGCCCCACAGCACGGGCAGGTCAATGTTCCGCGCTGCCAGCTCCGCCTCCAGGGCGGCCTTCAAGGCCCGGTTCTGGGCGTTGATGGGGCTGATGCCGCCGTTTTTGCGGTAGTGGTGGCTGACCTCCTCCAGACGCTCGTCGGGGATGCCGCGGCCGCGGGTGACATTGCGCAGGAAGGGAATGACGTCCTCCTGGCCTTCCGGGCCGCCAAAGGAGGCGAGCAGGATTGCGTCGTAGTGCGCGGGGGCAGCCACGGCATTGGGGGTTGTGGGCCTAGTCATCGCAGGACCTCGGCAATCTCGGCACCAGCCACGCGGCGGCCCGTGTAGAAGGGAACTTCCTCGCGGACGTGCAGACGGGCATCCGAATACCGCAGGGTGCGCATCATGTCCACCAGGTCAATGAGATTATCAGCTTCCAAACCCAGCAACCATTCCCAGTCGCCCAAGGCGAACGCGGAGACGGTGTTGGCTTGGACCTGCGGGTATTCGCGGCCCAGCATGCCGTGTTCGCGCAGCATCCGGGACCTGTCCTCGGCGGGCAGAATGTACCACTCGTAGGAACGCACGAACGGGTAGACGCACAGCCATTCCTTGGCTCCGTGGGTGCCCATGTACGCCGGGGCGTGGGATTTGGCGAACTCCGCCTCGCGGTGCACTCCCATGGCCGACCAGGCAATTTCGGTGGCGGCAAAGAGCGCTGTGCGGCGGATGCTGCGGACAGCCTTTTGCAGCCCTTCAGCGTCCGCGCCCACCAGCCAGACCATGATGTCGGCGTCGTTGCGCATTCCCGAAACGTCATAGCTGCCGCGCAGGGAAATGCTTTCGGCGGCCAGGGTGGCCACCAGCTTTTCAAACTCGGCAAGGGCGGCGTCGCCACCGCTGAACGATCCAGTGCGCTTGAAGACCGTCCACAGCGTGAACGGGGTCTCGCCGGGCGTTTTAGTGACAGATTCTGCGCTTGTGTGGCTCATGTTTTAAGTGTGCACCTCAGGTTGGGGAAACTAAAATCAGTATTCTCTACATTGCGTAGAAAGTGGGGAAGCTCATAGCCGCGCGCTGGCATCCACCGCCGCCCGCACGATCCGCCGGGTTCCGGCCACAATGGCCGCCAGGCCGTTTCCGCTGACCCAGCCGCCCACCAGCATCAGCCCGGGCTGCTCCCCGGCCAAGGCCTGGACCTGGGCCACCTTGGCCTGATGTCCGACGGCGGCGAACGGCAGGGTCCCCGTCCACCGGATGACGTCGGCACCGAGCAGATCGGCCTCGCTCATCTGAACCCCCAACAGCGTGGAGGCGTCGGCAATGGCCGTGGCAATGAGGTCCTCCTCGCGGAAGGTCGCGGGCGTGAGACGGACGGCGTCGGCCGGGTTCCGGGCTGCACGGCCATAGGAAAGCCGCAGCACATGCGTGCCCGGGCCCGTGGAGTCCGCCAGCCAGGGCCACTTGGCGGTGGCGTGGGTGAGCGCCTTGGCGGTGATGCCCGGTGTCTCCGGGGCCACCAGCACCCCGGTGCCGCGCGGTGCAGAGTCCAGCTCGGGCACGTCCACCACGAGCGTGACCAGGCGGATGTCGGGCCCCGGCGCGGGGGCAAAGGGTGCCAGCTCCGGAATTTCCTGCCCCAGCAGTTTCACGGCGGTGGGCCCGTCAGTGGCCACCACCAGCATGGCTGCGCCGTCAAAACCGCGTTCGGTGCCGTGTTCCCAGTCCACGATCCAGCGCGGGGGCGCGCCTCCGTCGTAGTGGGGCTTGGTGCTGTCCGCGGCCTCGGCGGCGTCCCCGCGGTAAACGGCCTTGATGCGGTGGCCGGCATGCAACTGCACCCCGGCGGCGCGCAGCTGCGCCACGAGAGCTGTCACCAGGGTGTGCATGCCGCCGGCCAATCCGGCCACGGCCGACCCCGGCTTGCTGCCGCCGGCGCGCTGGGCTGCCACGGCCGCGGCCAGCGAACCATGTTCACGAATGCCCGCGCGCAGTCCCGGCGCCACCATGTCCACATCCAGCACTTCCGGATCGGCCGAGTGCACGCCAGCCACCACCGGGGCCACGAGACGTTCCAAGACCCGCCTGCCCATCCGGGCACGCACCAGATCCGCCACACTGGACACGGCCTCGGTGGTGCCGACGTTCACGGGCATTTTCGCATCCAAAGCCGCCCGCAGCACGCCGGCCGCGCTCAAGGCCGCCTTGACCTCCGGGGCATTGAGGTCCGCCGGAATCCCCAGCACCCCCGTGCGCGGCAGCGGGATGGGGCCTTCGGGCAGCCAGATGGAGGCACCGGCGGGATCGGGCAGCACAATCTGCTCCGCCATCCCCAGCTCGGTGGCGAGGTCGGCCACGGCGGTGTTGCGCGTGGCGAAGGATTCCGCCCCCGAATCAAGCACCACGCCGGCCACCTCGTGGCTGGCCACGGCCCCGCCCCAGGTGCCCGAGGCTTCATAAACGCTGACGTTGAAACCGGCTGCCAGCAGTTCCTTTGCCGCCACCAAGGCTGAAATCCCGCCGCCCACCACCACTGCATGGTTCGGTGCCGGGTGTGTCTTGGGGCGGTGGGCCTTGGCTGCGGTTTTGCGGTTTTCCATGGTGTCCCTTGCGGCTGTTGCTGCTGGTCTGGCCACGTGCGTCCAAGCTTCGGCGCGGTGGCGAAGAATTCTGTGGTCTTGAATCTGCCGGCACTGCGTCAGCGGGCCGGCGCCAAGGGGGGGCCTAGGGCGCGATCGAGTGGATGAGTTCAACCACGCGGGTCAGAACCGCGGGATCGGTTTCCGGCGGCACCCCGTGGCCCAGGTTCACCACGTGCGACGGCGCTGCGGCGCCAGCTGCCAGGACCTCGCGGACATGGCTTTCCAGCACCTCCCAGGGCGCGCTGAGCAGGGCCGGATCAATGTTGCCCTGCAAGGCAACGGTGCCGCCAAGCCTGCGGTTGGCAACATCGAGCGGCAGCCGGTAGTCAACGCCCATGACGTCGACACCAACGTCGTGCATGGCCCCCAACAATTCGCTGGTGCCGGTGCCAAAGTGGATCAGCGGCACCCCCAGGTCCCGGACATGGTCCAGGGCCCGGGCCGACGCCGGCGCCACGTGCTGGGTGTAGTCGGAAAGTCCCAGCGACCCCGCCCAGGAGTCGAAGAGCTGGCCGGCACTGGCCCCGGCCTCAATTTGGGCGCGCAGGAACTTGCCCGAGGCGTCGGCCGCCCAGTTCATCAGCTGCTTCCAAAGCTCCGGTTCGGCGTGCATCATGGTGCGCGGGCCCAAATGGTCGCGGGAGGGCTTGCCTTCCACCATGTAGGCGGCCACCGTGAAGGGCGCGCCGGCGAATCCAATCAGGGGGGTGCTGCCCAGTTCGGCCACCGTCAAGGCCACGGCCTGACGGATGGGCTCCAGCGCCGCGTCACTGAGCTCGGGCAGGGCCGCAATGTCGGCGGCTGTCCTGATGGGCTTGTCCAACACGGGGCCCACCCCGGGGACAATGTCCACCCCAACACCGGCCAGTTTCAGTGGGATCACAATGTCGGAAAAGAAGATTGCGGCATCAACGTCATGGCGGCGGACGGGCTGGAGCGTGATTTCAGCAGCCATCTCGGGTTTGAGGCAGGAGTCGAGCATGGTGGTGCCCGTGCGGAGTTCCCGGTATTCGGGCAGGGACCGCCCGGCCTGGCGCATGAACCACACCGGGCGCCGGCTTGGTTTTCCCCCGCGGTAGGCGGTGATCAAGGGAGAGTTGCTCGTACGGCCATCCATGAGGGGGTGGCTGGGGCTCAGTGTCATGGCACCACCATACCCAGCCACCCTGAACGCTGCTTGTGCACACCTTGTCAGCGCGGGAGCCGGCGCAGCGGCTCCCGCACGGCACGGCCGGGGGTGCTGGGGGGTAAGCATTCTCACAGCCGTTTACTGACGCTTTTCCCCATCGTGTGAACAAACACCCAGTTTGGAGGA
The DNA here is from genome assembly GCF_042668835.1 of Specibacter sp. NPDC057265. NCBI lineage: Bacteria > Bacillati > Actinomycetota > Actinomycetes > Micrococcales > Micrococcaceae > Specibacter > Specibacter sp. NPDC057265. The sequence goes on along the minus strand of NZ_JBHUYE010000018.1, from coordinate 14,706 downwards.
CTACGATGGTTCCATTGTGGTTCTCTTTTCACTCGTTGCCTCTCACTCAGACCTGGATCTAGAAACCGTTGCACGCCTCAGCGCAGGTGCAGCGGCGGTCAGTGCTGACATCACGCAGGGCGGCAACGACGTCGCCGGGCTGGTCACGCTGGCCACCTGCAACCGTTACGAGCTCTATGCGCAGGCCCCCAGCGCGGATCATGTGGAGTCCGCCCGCAGCAGCATCGTTGCCGCCATCAGCTCCCGCACCGGCCTGGCCGAATCCGAAGTATCCGCAGCCCTGGCCACTCATGTGGGCCCGGAAGTGCCGCGCCACTTGTTTGCCGTCAGCACGGGGCTGGATTCCGCGGTGGTGGGTGAGCGTGAAATTGCCGGCCAGGTGCGCCGGGCCCTCAGTTCAGCTGAAGAGGAGGGTGTCACCACCCCTCCTCTGGTCAGGCTCTTCCAGGCGGCGGCAAAAACGGCCAAGGACGTGGGCGCACAGACAGCGCTGGGCCGCCGCGGCATGTCCATTGTCTCCGTGGCCCTTGACCTCGCAGCCGAGCTGCAGGAAGCACCCCCCGAGCCTGCCGTCACGGCCGGCCCCCACGGGGCGCCGCAGCCGGGCACGGCACGCCCCGGTCCCCTGGCCGGCAAGACGGCTGTGCTGTTTGGCACTGGCGCCTACGCCGGGGCCGCCATGGCCCAGCTGACCCAACGCGGCTGTACAAATATTTTTGTCTACTCGGCTTCCGGCCGGGCCGAAACCTTCACCGCCTCCCGCGGCGGCACCGCAGTGGATGACGGCACGCTGGCAGCGGCCGTGGCCCAGGCCTCGCTGTTGTTGGGCTGCAGCGGTTCCGACCACAAAATCACCCGGGATGAGCTGGCCTCGATGCGCCAGGAAAGCTCCGGACAGCTCACGGCCATTGACCTGGCCCTGACCCACGACTTTGAACCCGACGTTGCGGAGTTGCCCGGCGTGGACCTGCTGACCTTGGAAACGGTGCGCCAGGCGGCCCCGGCCGAACAGGAATCCACGCTTGCCGAAGCCGCCGCCCTGGTGGCCGAGGCCACCGCCAAATTTGAGCAGACGCAGAATGCACGGGCCCTGGACCACGCCATCGTGGCCCTGCGCAAACACACCATGAGCGTGTTGGATGACGAGCTGGCCAAGGTGCGTAAACAGCACGGCTGCACGGCCGCCACCGCCGAGGTGGAATTTGCCATGCGCCGCATGGTCAAGCAGTTGCTGCACATACCCACGGTCCGGGCCAAGGATCTGGCAGCAGCCGGGGACACGGAAAGCTACCTGGCCGCGCTGGATGTGCTGTATGGTCTGAAAGTTTCCCCCGAGGTCATTGGCTCGGCCGTGGCCGCAGCCGCCCCGGCCGGACCGGCATCCGCGGCCCAGGCCGCCCACCACGGCGCAGCAAGCGCCTAAGCCGCCCCGCTTTCGCCCATCCCCGTCCGGCGCACTGCCGGGCCACGGGTTTTAATGGCCTGCGGCGTGCCAGGCATCAATCCCGCCGGTCAGATGCACCACGTCGGTAAATCCCGCCGCGCGCAGGCTTGCCAGGGCCTGGGCCGACCGGGTGCCCGCCTTGCAATGCAGAATCAGCGGAACCCCCTGTGGCAGCTGATCCAAGGCGGTGCCATTGCGGATGCCGTTGAGCGGGACCAGCACTGAACCGGGGATCCGGGAGATTTGATGTTCCACGGGCTCGCGGACGTCAATGAGGGCAAAATCCTCACGGCCCTCTTCCCGACGGCGCAGGCGGCTGGCAAGTTCGGCGGCAGCAATGGCATCGCCGTCCTCCTCTGCCACGGGGGCCACGCCGCAAAACACCTCATAGTCGATGAGGGTGGTGATGGGGGCCGCTGCAGGGTCCTTGGCAATCCGGATTTCACGCCAGCGTGCAGTGAGGGCGTCAAAAATGAGCAAACGCCCCAGCAGGCTTTGCCCCACGCCGGTTATCAGCTTGACCGCCTCGGTCACCATCATGGCGCCAATGGATGCGCACAGCATGCCAAAAACACCACCCTCGGCGCAGGACGGCACAGAACCCGGGGCGGGCGGCTCGGGATAAAGATCGCGGTAGTTGGGGCCGAACTTGTCCCAAAAGACGCTCACCTGCCCGTCAAAGCGCAGGATCGAACCCCACACATAGGGTTTGCCCAGTATTGCCGCGGCATCGTTGACCAGGTAGCGGGTGGCAAAGTTGTCCGCACCGTCCAAGATCACGTCGTAGTCCGCCAGCAGTTCCAGGGCATTGCCGGAGTCCAACCGCACCGGATGCAGCCGCACGTTGATGTCCGGGTTGAGTTCCATGATGGAATCCCTGGCCGACTCCAGCTTGCTGCGGCCCAAATCCCCCATGCCGTGGATGACCTGACGTTGGAGGTTGCTCAGTTCCACGGTGTCATCGTCAACGATCCCCAGTGTGCCCACCCCGGCGGCAGCCAGATACAACAGGGCCGGAGAGCCCAGGCCACCGGCGCCGATCACCAGGACCCTGGCATTTTTCAGGCGGCGTTGACCGCTCAAACCAATTTCCGGCATGAGCGCATGGCGGGAATACCGTTCCAGCTCGGACGGGCCAAGCTCCGGCCCCGGCTCAACCAAGGGCGGAAGCAGGGGCGTGGACGGGGCGGACGGGGTTTGTCGCAATGAAACCATAGTGCTTAATCTAGTCCGATAAAGCTCCTTTGTTTGACTACCGGCCGGTAGAATGTCACGAACGCCGGGCCCACCACCAGGGCATTGCAAGGAAAGGCAGCCGTCATGACTTCGGATCCCCACGCCAAGGGGCGTGTACCCCAAAAAGGGCAGGCCACGCGCATGCCCAAAGACGAACGCCGCCTGCAATTGCTGTCCTCGGCCCTGGAGGTTTTTGTCAACCACGGCTACCACGGGGCCGCCATGGATGAGATTGCTGAAACGGCCAAGGTCAGCAAGCCCGTGCTGTACCAACACTTCCCCAGCAAAAGGGATCTCTACCTGGCCCTGCTGGACTCCCACCTGGAATCGCTGACCAGCATGCTGGTGGCTGCCTTGAACTCCACCACCGACAATAAATTGCGCGTCCAAGCCACCATGAAGGCCTATTTTCACTTCATGGCCAAGGACGACCAGGCACATCGGCTCGTTTTCGAATCCGATCTGGTCAATGATCCGCAGGTGGCCGCCCGGTTGGAAAAGTTCAACGCCGGGTACGCCGACGCCATTGGAAAAGTCATTGCCGAAGACACCCGGCTCGCTCCTGTGGAAGCCATCCTGCTGGGACGTGCCCTGGCCGGAATGGCCCAGGTCAGCGCCCGTTACTGGCTTGAGGCCAACGGTGACCTGGACATCGATGTGGCCAGTGATTTGGTTTACCGTTTAGCTTGGCGCGGAATCAGCCGCTTCCCCAAGGAATCCTAGCCCGCTGCCCCTACAGTGGGATGTACCCACTTCCATCAGCAGCATGCATCGAGGAGACAACTATGGAAATTAAGATCGGCATTCAAAATGTCAGCCGTGAAATTGTCCTTGAAACCGACCAAAGCGTTGACGACGTCGCCGCGCTGGTCTCCGACGCCCTGTCCAAGGGCACCGAGCTGCGTCTCAATGACCAGAAGGGGCGCCTGGTGATTGTTCCCGGCCACGCCCTGGGCTACGTTGAACTCGGTGGCGAAAAGCCCCGCGGCGTAGGCTTCGCAGCACTCTAGGCCATCTGGCAGCTTCACCAAAGGAACGGATCCTCGACATGGTTGCAGTGGTTGTCATTGCCCTGACGGCGGCGGCCCTGGGCGCCGTGGCCTGGGCCATCACCCAGCACCGGAACACCCTCGGTGCCCTGTTGCCCGCCGGTGCCGCCGTGGCGGTGGCCATGGTGGTGTGGATCACCACCATGGCGCTGGGGCTTGGCCAGCACGCCGCAACACAGTGGATTCCATGGATCGCCGGCATTGCCGCCGCCGGCGCGGCGGCGTGGACCACGGCCGCGCTGGTGGGCCGGCATCGCCACCAGGAATACCTGCGCCGAAGCGGGCAAATTCTGCAAATGCGCTAGTGGGCGGTCAGGTCTGAAACAGCTGTGCGCAGGAACCTTTTGGTATCTGCGCACAGCGCTTTAATGCCCGCTTGCCGGTTAGGCGTCCCCGCCCTGCTCTTCGGTGCAAATGCACAGCCGGTTGCCCTGGGCATCGCTGAGGATGGTCCAACTTGGCGCATGCCGGTCATTGAGGAAACCCCCGGCCGCCACGGTTGCCGCCACCGCGTCCAGGCTCTCACTAAAGGGCACATTGACATCAACATGGATGCTGTTGGGATTCGGTGTGGACGTTTGCTGAAACCACACTCCCGGCCCCCGCCCGTGCGGGTCATACAGGCTCCCGTCGGTGGCGGAACTGTAACCGAGTCCGGCCTTCCATACCCTGCTGATCGCCGCCGGGTTGACGGTGTCAATGGCCAGGTCATAGGACCGCAGCACGTCCGGCCGTGCCGTTGCGCCGGCCTTTGTGGCAGCTGCCGAGATGGCGGTGACCAGCTGAACGTCGCGGGCAGTGACCTTCCGCTGCGCATCGTGGGAACAGCAGGAGACAAATACGGTGTCATACCGCCAGTCAACATCAGGATGATGGTTGGCCTGTTGCGCCAGCTCCCCAATGGCTGCCAACAACTCCAGGGCCGCAGCCGGGGAAGCACATTTAAAGGCGGCCTGCAGCGGACCCAGGTAACGCCAGTGCGGCAGAGTTGCCAAGGCTTGGTCATTTTCAGTCCGGGTCAGGACATCTTGCGCATCCACAGCGAACCCCTTCGTTTGCCGGTATTTATTTCTCCCTTTACAGGTCGGGACGGCCGGCCATGGCCGAGGACGCCAAAGCATGGGATCGCTTGGGAATGCGACCGCCCAGAGCTGCCAGTCTGCCAGCTCTGACCGCGTATTTAAAGGCTTCGGCCATAATTTGCGGGTTCTGGGCCCGGGTCACGGCCGTGGCCAGCAACACTGCGTCGCAGCCCAATTCCATCGCCAGGGCGGCGTCGGAGGCGGTGCCGATGCCGGCGTCGAGAACCACTGGAACACCCGCCCGGGACACTATGAGTTCAATGTTGTGTGGATTGAGGATGCCAAGCCCGGTGCCAATGGGTGCTCCCAACGGCATGACGGCGGCAGCGCCGAGCTGTTCCAGCCGCCATGCCAGCACCGGGTCGTCATTGGTGTAGGCGAAGACCTTGAAGCCGCGGTTGACCAGCTGCTCGGTGGCATCGGCCAGTTCCAGGGCGTCGGGCAGCAGGGTGTGCTCATCGGCCACAACCTCCAGTTTCACCCAGTCGGTCTCCAGGGCCTCGCGCGCCAGTTCAGCCGTCATGGCGGCTTCCCTGGCCGTGAAACAGCCGGCGGTGTTGGGCAGGATGCGGATGTTGTTCTCCAGCAGCAGCTTGAATAAATTCGTGCCGCCGCCGGACGCCTCCTGGACACTGTAGCGGCGCATGGCCACGGTGGTCAGTTCGGTTTCGGACACGCGCAGGGCAGCTTCCAGCCCGGACAGGCTGGGCGCACCGCCGGTGCCCATGATCAGACGGGATTCAAGGCTCACCCCGGCGATGACAAGGGGATCGTTGGGGGCAAGGTTTTCAGTCATGGGATTTCACTTTCCTGCAGGAACTAAACAAGGACGCCACGGGGCCCCGCGGCGGGTGGCCGGGCAGCTGCGCAGTTCAGCCACCCTGGACGGCCGTGACGATTTCCAGTTCGTCGGCATGTCCCACAGCTGTCAGCGCCCACTGGCTGCGGGGCACCACATGGGCGTTGCGGGCCACGGCCACGCCGAGGCGGCCGCCGTCGGCCGCCTGCCCGGTGGGCAGCAGGGCACGTCCGGTGACCGCAGTGACCAGATCGGCCACCGTGGTTCCCTCAGCCACCTGGTGCGCGGCGCCGTTGAGATCAATGGTGTTCATGGAAGCTCCTCATGTGACGGCCCCGGAAGGGTGGGGCACAGGTTGGGGGACAAAGTGGGTGAAAACCGGTCCGGGCGGAAGGGCAGCCACGCCAGGTCGGTGATGCCGCCCAACAGTTGGCGGCACAGCTGCCCGGCCATGGCCGTCAGCAGCACCCCGTGGCGGAAAAAGCCGGTGGCAATGATCAGTCCCGGAATGTCCTGGCCGCCTTCCCCCGCCACCCGGCCCAGCAGCGGGGCATTGTCCGGTGTCCCGGGCCGGGCCCGGGCGGTGCATTCGAGCAGTTCCAGCTCGGCCACGGCAGGGACCAGGAGCTGGGCGTCCCGCAACAGCTGGTGCACGCCTCCGGCGCTGACCCCTGCCGTTTTGTCCTCCCGGCTCGTGGCGCCAATGACCACCGTGCCGTCGGAACGGGGAACAATGTACACCGGCATCCCCCGCACCATCCCGCGCACCGTGTGGGTGATCAGTGGGCGCAGGTGTCCGGGGACGCGCAGGCGCAAAATATCGCCGTGCACCGGGCGCAGCGGCAGTTCCAGGCCCCGCGGCAGTGCCTGCAATTCAGCCGCGCCCAGGCCATTGGCCACAATGACCTCCCGGGCGTGGATTTCACGGCCGTCAGCCAGGGCGACGCCGGTGACGCGGCCTTGGGCGTGCCTGCCGGCGTGCTCCCACAACAGCGCGGCAGCCTGCCCGGCCACGAACGCCCCTTCCCCGTCCCCACGTGCGGCGGCCACTTCATTGAGGCGCTGACGCAGCGCGGCGGCGGTGGCCCGCGGATCAAGCTGGTGGTCGCCGGCGATGCGCAGGGCGCAGGAAATCTGGGGACTGAGCAGGGGCTCGGCAGCCCGCGCGTCCTTGATGCTCAGCTGTTCCACCTGCAGTCCGTGCTGGAGCTGCACGGTGCGCAAATCGGCCAGCGCCTGCCGGTCCGCGGCGTCGGCCCCCACAACGAGGGTCGGCGTCGTAACAAATCCCGTCTCCGGCAGACCTGGTGCGTCCAGGGAGGCCAGCAGCTCGGGCCACAGCGCGGCGGAGGCGAGCATGAGTTCCAGCAGGGGCTGCTCTTGATAGTGCAGTTCGCTGATGGCCGCCAACATCCCGGCCGCGGCGAAGGTGGCTCCGGAGGCAGGGGCGGGGTCTATCACTTTTACGCTTCGGCCCGAGCGTTGGGCTTCCCAGGCAATGCCAAGGCCCACAATGCCACCGCCAATGACTGCCACGTCAAGGGTGGGGGGTGCTGGAGTGCCGGAGCCGGGCATTGAAGATCCCATGTATTTTCCTTTCCTACGCCGGCATGACCCGGATCAGGTTCCACGCCCACAAGGGGGCGAATGTCGGTCGACGCATCAGGCGTCCTCTCAGCCAGCTTCACTGGCTCCCGCGGTACTGCACTAGTCTATGAGACATGCACAGCTCTTCTGCCATCCATGACGCCATGCCCGCTGCCGACGCACCCTCCACGGCGCCCCAACTGGCCGCGGCCAGACTATATTTATGCACCGACGCCCGCACCCGTCAGGGGGATTTCGCCGATTTTCTACGCGCAGCCTATGCCGGCGGCGTGGACATCATCCAGCTGCGCGACAAGTCCATTGAGGCCGCCGAGGAGCTGGAGCTGCTGGCCGTGTTGCGTTCCGTGGCGGAGGAATCCGGCAAGTTGTGGGCCGTGAATGACAGGGCCGACCTTGCCTCCCTCAGCGGTGCGCCCGTGTTCCACATTGGCCAGAAGGATCTGCCGCTGCCGGCCGCCCGCTCGCTGGTGGGCCCGGTGTCGATGGGGCTCTCCAGCCACGACCCCGCCCAGGTATCCGCCGCCGCGGCCCACCCGGACGCCGACTACTTCTGTGTGGGCCCGCTGTGGGCCACCCCCACCAAACCGGGCCGGGCCGCCGTCGGGCTCTCCCTGGTGGAACATGCCGCCTCGCTGGGCACGGCCAAGCCGTGGTTCGCCATTGGTGGTGTGGACCTGTCCACCGTGGACCAGGTCATCGACGCCGGTGCCTCGCGGATAGTTGTGGTCCGCGCCATCACCGACGCCGCGGATCCCACCGCGGCCGCCCAAGAACTGCTCTCCCGCCTGCCTGCACTGGGGTAGCACCCAGGGCACGCCACCAGGGTCGCCGCCGGGCCTAGCGCACGACGCCGGTGGCAACCTTGCGCGGATCCGAATCGGTCACCATTGCCGTAAATTCAGACTCAATCACGGGATTTTCCTTGTAGGTGAACTTGGAGACGGCCACTGCCACAATCAGGTTCAGGAGGAATGCGGGCACAATCTCGTACATTGCATCATGCAACACCGGCGTCTTTCCCCAGACAAACACCACCACCGTGGCCACAACCATGCCCGCCAGGGCACCCTGCGAGCTCAGCTTGCGCCAGTACAGGCTCAGCAGGACCACAGGACCAAAGGCGGCCCCAAAGCCGGCCCAGGCGAAGGACACCAGCTCCAGGATGCTCGATTCCCTGTCCAGGGCGATGAGGGCTGCAACGACGGCAATCACCAGCACGCCGAGCCGGCCCAGAATGACCTGCTGCTTGGCCGTGGACTGGCGCCCGGTCATGTTGTACAGGTCCTCAACGAGCGCCGAGGAACACACAATGAGCTGGGAGGAGATGGTGGACATGATGGCGGCAAGCACGGCCGCCAGGACCAGGCCGGCCACGAACGGGTGGAAGAATATCTGGCTCAATTTCAGGAACACCGTTTCCGGGTCGCCAAGCTCCAGAGCGGGATTGTCGGCAAAGTAGGCGATGCCAATCAATGCCGTGCTGACAGCCCCGGCCGCCGTCAAAATCATCCAGCCAATGCCAATGCGGCGCCCCGCCTTGGCATCCTGCGGGGAACGCAACGCCATGAACCGGACAATGATGTGGGGCTGGCCAAAGTAGCCCAGGCCCCATGCAGCGGTGGAAAAGATGCCCACCAGCCACACCAGGGTGTTCCCCTCCCCAAAGCCCCTGAACAAGTTCAAGGCCTCGGGGTCGATGTTTTGCAAGCGCGTCACCGTGGCGCCAACGCCGCCGGTTTGGATCACGGCCATCACCGGGACCACCATCAGCGCGGCAAACATCAGCAGGCCCTGGGCCACATCCGTCAGCGTGGCCCCAATGAACCCGCCAAAGAGCGTGTAAGCCAGCGTGACCACCGTGACCACGCCCATGCCGGCCAGGTACGACCAGCCAAAGGATCCCTCAAAGAACTTTCCGGCCGCCACCATGCCCGAGGACACATAGAAGGTAAAGAACACCAGGATAATGGCCGCCGCGGCAATGCGCAGCAGGTGCGAGTTGTCCTTGAGGCGCTTTTCAAAAAAGCTGGGGACGGTAATGGCGTTCTGTGAAATAAATGTGTAGGAACGCAACCTTGGCGCCACGAACTTCCAGTTCAACCAAGCCCCGATGGTGAGGCCTATGGCAATCCATGCCTCCACCAGTCCAGTGAGATAAATGGCCCCGGGAAGGCCCATGAGGAGCCAGCCTGACATGTCCGAGGCGCCGGCGGAAAGCGCGGCAACCCCTGGCTTGAGCCCGCGGCCGGCAAGCATGTAGTCGTCGAGGTCGTCTGTTTTTTTGAAGGCAAAGTATCCAATGGCGAGCATCCCCGCCAAATAGACGGCGATGGCCAGCAGTTGAAAAACTTGGTCTGACATGGGGCATTCCTTTGCGGTTTGTGACACTTCATCGGGTCATCGATGGCACACGCGCCGGGTGCACCTACTGCGCAGCGAATACGGGCCTATGCAGGCCCTGGTCCGTATAACGTACCAAAGTTGGTGGACAAATTCTTCAAACGCAGCCGGGGCCGTGGCGAGGGGCGACCGGGCAGCACGCCTTGGACAAAGCTTCGCCGGGATTCAAAGGGCACGTCCGGAGCACCGAGTGCCGGCTTTCCCTGCCGGCCAGAGAGCTGAAAATCCACTGCGCCGGGAAATGGCCGTCAGCAGGACCGAGGCATGGTGGCCGGAGGATGCTGGGCTGGCGGCTCAATGGTGAGGGCAATCTTGCGCAGCAGCGCAGCCAACTGCAGCTGTTCCTTGGCGCTGAGCCCGGCGAGCATCTCACGGTCCCCTGTCAACAGGCGTGGAAACTCGCGGTCCACAAGTTCCTCGCCCTGAGCGGTCAGCCGCATCAGGACCACCCGGCCGTCCCGCTCCCACGGCAGCCGTTCAATGAAGCCGCGCTTGACCAGCCGTTCGGCGTTCTTCGTGGTGGAGGCGCCGCTGAGCATGGTGGCGGCAGTGACCTCGCTGGCACGCATGGGCCCATCGCCCCGGGCCAGGGTGCACAGCACGTCAAATTCGGCCCGGGTGATCTCCGCCGGCAGCAGCTCGCGGCCGGCGCGCTGGGAGGCCAGCGCACCAATCCTGCCAATGCGTCCCATGACCTCAATGCTGGACACATCGAGTTCCGGACGTGAACGCTCCCATCCTTGGCGTGCCCGGTCCACGAAGTCCACATTTTTGCCAGTCATGCATCCAGTCTAGAGACGACTCTCACAGACCCCGAAACTATTTTACTAGTAAAATACCTAATAGACTGGGCAGATGATGTCCGCCCCTCGGTCCCAGCACATTGGCGCTGCACTGGCCCATGCCTTCTCCCCTGCCGCCTGGCGCGGCGCCTTTGTACTTCGTCCCGCCGACGCCATCTTCGCCACCGCCATCAAGGTGGGTGTTGCAGCGTCCATTGTTTTGCTTGCCGGGGGCTTGTTGGGTGAGCGGCAGCTGGCAGGGATTGCGGCGCTGGGTGCATTGACCAGCGCCTTCGGCCGCTACCAGCCGTATTCGCGGCTGGCCCGCATGATGGCCATTGTGGCCATCGGCATGCTTGTCTCCATTGCTGTGGGGGCCTTGCTGGGGGCCGCGGGAGTCACCATGCTGAGCCAAATTGTGCTCTTGTCGGCACTGGCTGCGGTGGCTTCGCACATTTTCACGGCGTTTCGCATCACCGGGCCCGGCGCCGTCATCCTGGTCTTCGCAGCGGGGGCAGGCGCTGGCTACACCCACAATTTTGCGGCCCTCCCCCGGCCACTCATTGCCATGGGCATCGGCGTGGTGGTGGGGTGGTTGGCGGCCATGGCCCCGGTGCTGGTGGTCCCGCTGGGTCCGGCCCGCCTGGCCGTGGCCCGCGCCCTGGCAGCCGTCCGGAAACCGGCAACGGACGACGCCGGCCCCCACCGTGACGCCGCCGCCACCGCCCTGCGCTCGGCACGGGAATCGGTGATCCTCAGCTCCGGAAACTTCCGCCGGAACAGCCGGCGCTCGCAGCGCCTGCACCACCACGCCAGGCACCTGCATGCGCTTCTGAATGAGGCAGCTGCGGCGTGGGAACTGGGCAACACCGCACACTCCAGCCCCGCCGCCCACGCGGCGCTTTCGAAGTTGGCAGACCACGAAAAAGCCCTGCGCAGGCTGGGAGGCATCCCGGTGCCGGGGGAACACATGCCAGATGCCTCCAGCAATGACGCTGCCGCCGCGTGGGCGGAGCCGCCCACGTTTTTCGCAGCCGCCCTGCCGGGGCTGGGCTCCGCATCCAGCATGGTCCATGCCCTGCGCATTGCCGCCGCCGCCATGCTTTCCGGGTGGGCCGCCGTCGGACTGGGTTTTGACCATCCGCTGTGGGCCACCATGGGCGCAGTGGCCGCCTTGCAGGGGATGAATTACGCCATGACCGTCCAACGCAGCATCCAACGTTTGGTGGGAAACGTGGTGGGGGCGGCCGTGGCCCTGGTGTTGCTGTCGCTCCCGCTCGGCTTTTGGCCGTCGGTGCTGTTGGTCGTGGCCTTCCAGGTCTTGGCCGAACTTTTGGTGCTGAAAAACTACACCTTGACCACCATTGCCGTCACACCCATGGCGTTGATCATGACCGGCTTGGGGTCTGCATTGGAGCCCACGGCAGCCATCAGCCGCGTGGCGGACACCCTGGTCGGTGTGGTCATTGGAACCCTGGTGGCAGCCGTGAGCATTTCCCTGGCCGACCGCCACCACGTCGTTGACACGAAGGCGGCTGCGCTCAAGCGCCAGCTGGGATGACCGCTTTGCCGCCGTTCTTCTCCGCGATGCACTGTGGATGCCACCGGCCCGCCTGACATCAGCCGGCACAGCAAGTGAAAGCCGCCAATCCCGGCACGCCCGGGCTGCGGGGTCCACGGTTTGCCAGTCGTGGATCCGGGTCGCAGATGCCGCCTGCAGGTCTGGGACGACGCCGGCCCCAACCGTGACGCCGCCGCCACTGCCCTGCGCATGGCACGGGAATCGGTGATCCTCAGCTCCGGAAACTTCCGCCCGAACAGCCGGCGCTCGCAGCGCCTGCACCACCACGCCAGGCACCTGCATGCGCTTCTCAATGAGGCAGCTGCAGCTTGGGTCGCCATGGACACCCAGGGTTCAGGCACTGCCACTGCGGCGCTTTCGAAGTTGGCGCAGCACGAAACGGCGCTGCGCAGGCTCGGCGGCATTCCAGCAGGAGAGCACACATCAGGGCCCCAAGCCTCAGGAACGGCGGATCGCGGCGTTGCCACCGCGTGGGCGGCTCCACCCATGTTTTTGGCTGCCTCCCTGCCGGATCTCCGCTCGGCTTCGAGCGCTTTCCGTTCCGTGCGCACTGTCGCCGCGGCCCTGTTTGCCGGGTGGGCCGCCATGGGGCTGGGTTTTGACCACCCGTGGTGGGCCACCATGGGTGCCATAGCCGCGTTGCAGGGGATGAATTATGCAGTGACGGTGGAGCGCAGCATCCAGTGCCTGGTGGGCAATGTGGTGGGGGCGGCCGTGGCCCTGCTGTTGCTTTCGCTTCCGCTGGGTTTTTGGCCGTCGGTGCTGTTCATAGTGCTCTTCCAAGTGTTGGCCGAACTTTTAATGCTGACGAACTACACCTTGTCCACCATTGCCGTCACGCCGGTGGCGTTGATCATCACGGGTTTGGGATCCACGCTCCCTCCCATCGCTGCCATCAGCCGCGTGGCGGACACCCTGGTGGGTGTGGTCATTGGAACGCTGGTGGCAGCCGTGAGCATTTCATTCGCCGACCGCCACCACGTCGTTGACGCTAGGCACGCGGTGCCAACTCCATAGCCGTGGCCAGGAGCTCAAAGCTGCGGATCCAGGCGGTGCGGTCGGTGATTTGCGAGGCCACAATGAGCTCGTCGGCATCGGCCGTCGCGGCGAAGCCGTCAAGGTATGCACGCACCACGTCAGGAGTGCCCACGGCCGCGTAACGGAACATGGTATCCACCTGGTGGCCGGCGGGGGAATCCAGCAGCATGTCCATCTCGGCATCGGTGAACGTCTGGCCACGCCCCACCAGGGAGGCCACGCGGCTTCGCCTGGCCTGCAGGGACATCCGCTCAGCCTCTTGTTGGGTGTCGGCGACAATGGCATTGACACCGGCAATCACGTATGGCTGCGCCAGCGCCGCGGAGGGCTTGAACTCGCGGCGGTAGATGCGCACTGCATCTTCCAAAGCCTGCGGGGCAAAATGTGAGGCAAAGGAATACGGCAACCCCAGGGCTGCGGCCAGCCGGGCCCCAAACAGCGAAGAGCCCAAAATGTACAGCGGCACGTTGGTGTCCTTGCCCGGGTAGGCATTGACCCCGGAAATGCGGGTTTGACCGGCAAAATATGCCTGCAGTTCCTGCACGTCGGAGGGGAAGGTGTCAGCTGCTGACGGGTCACGGCGCAGGGCCCGCATGGTGTTTTGGTCGCTGCCGGGTGCACGGCCCAACCCCAGGTCGATGCGCCCAGGGTGCAGCGTTTCCAGGGTGCCAAACTGCTCGGCAATCTGCAGGGGCGAATGGTTGGGCAGCATGATGCCGCCGGCACCGAGCCGGATGCTCTTGGTGCTGGCTGCGACGTGGGCAATCAACACACTGGTGGCGGAGGAGGCAATGGAAGGCATGTTGTGGTGCTCGGCAAACCAAATGCGCGTGTACCCCCACCCTTCAGCCTTCTGCGCCAATTCCACGGAGGAGGCAAAGCTTGCGGCAATGCCGTCATCGCCCACATGGGCCAGGTCAAGGATGGACAGGGGCAAAGTCATAGCGTGACGCCTTTCAAAAGGGGTTTCCCTAGCGCCAACCTGCCAGCGGCCAAGGATATTTCCGCCAGTGGCCAGGCTCACCGCCGGGGCGCATCTCCCGGGCGCGGCCGTGACCGCACCGGTCATCCGAGGCAGGTCCCGCACAGGCCAGCAAAGTGAAATTTCCCCGGCTCATCCTGACACCGGCGTGTCTGCGGGAACCTTTTGCGTGGACAGGTGCACACTGGCCCCACCTGCCACAGACGGTCCGGGAAGTGCCCTGGGGGGATAGTTGCCGTGCTGCGGGCGGCGGGGCCGGTGCTGCCCCGGCTCGGAGTGAAGGGGATATGACGTGTGCCTTGCCTGAGGCTGCCGTTGTTCGGCGAACCAGCCCCCCGGCGGTCCCGGCGGGTATGAGGACAATGCTGGTTTTCCCCACCGGCCCCATGGTGTCAGGGGCCATGGTTGCCCCGAGGCAGGCTGCCCAACCGGCCCCGTGCCCAGCAGCAGCTTCCCCATTGCACAGTGGTCAGGTGCAGGGAATCCAAGGCGTGGCGGGCAGTGGATTCGGGTCTGAGGGCAACGCGGAAGGCAGGTACCACTGCGGCGCCCAACACCAGAGGGGCGCCGGGGCCTGCGGGCTCAAAGGCGCCGTTTCCGTGCCGACGCCTAGGGCGTGTCTCCCAAATAGGTTGGTCGTTGGTTGATTAACTTGGAGGGTGTCGCGTTTTCAAGTTTTTACAGATGACCAATGGGCCCGTGTT
>NZ_JBHUYE010000017.1:0-64452 GCF_042668835.1 Specibacter sp. NPDC057265 | reverse complement strand
GGAGGAATTCGAGCGTATCTACTATGATGAAAATTCCGGCTCGTTACCCGACGCTGCCGCCCACAAAACGGCGGCATGATTTCCGGGACGGTTCAGGAACGGCTTTTGACAAGACGAAGTTGGAGATAGAGGCGACAGCGGGGGTCGTCGGTTCGAATCCGACAGGGGGCCCAGAAAGCCCGGAATCTAGCGGTTCTTAGATGTGTGAATGGCCCCGAAAGGGGCCATTCACGGCTTAACTCTCCACAAACTCTCCGGGTTAGCGGCCAATCCGAATGGTATCCATTTTCCTGTCCGAAGAGCGCGCCTCAGAAGTGGGCCTCCAAGGTTATTAATGCTTTACATCTGTACTATCGAAATATGCCATATCAGCCAATCATTCCCGAAGGCCAGCACCTTGGGACTTCACGCAAAATTGTTGGTGCTGTCACGGGCCACCTCTTCGAAAATGGCACGAATGATCTCAAAGGACACGCCGCGTGGGAATGGGTCGATGAGCTTGTTGAAGACTACTCGTCGAGCAACGAACGCGAAATGCCGCGTGAGTTAACGCCATGGGAACGGGAACTCGTTGATCAAATAGCTGCAATGATCACGGCGAGCACCGTTTGGGCCGTCACAGCGGCGGCGCCACACGTAAAGCACTGGTGGAAAGAGGCTGCCGTTCTGCCCTTGAAATCTGCGTGCAAGCGAATGTTCACACCGCGTATTGCGAACAAGCGAGTTGCTGCCGCCCCTCCCACCGCTGAGGATCCCACAATTTTAGAAGCCCCCACGAAGACGATAGAGGTTGCGGGTAGACCGTCTAATATCAGCATGACGAGTACCGAGTGGAATCAGCGTTTTGGGGCGATGCTTGCAGCTGGGGACTTCAAAGATGAACAAAGGAAAATTCTCTCTATCGCTCGAATTGAAGATAGCGATGCCATGCTGGACACGAAGGAACCAGCGGGGCAGCTGACACCACAACAGTTTTCCGGCTACATCAAGTCGATGCTTGAGGCTAATCCGTCCTTACTTGACGAACAAACGTCAGCCGAGTTGATGAGGATCTTCGCCGGTCAGTCAAATCTGCCCGATTACTCGAAAGTCAATAAATTGGAGCGGTGATGATACAGCAGTTCCAGCAACAGAAAGTCAATTATTTACTTCGATCGGCGGCGCCGTTGGGGCAAGAGAAAGGCCCCAGTTCAGAACAGGGGCCTTTAGGAATCACATCAAACGCTGAGCGGCTGCATTGCTGAGGAGCTGAGCTCGCTCGGAGCAGAACGTGTCCCAATCGTCAGTAAATAGTGAGTCTGGAAGGAGCGCATGCTTCTGGATTTCAGCTGTGTCGGTTGGCATTAGTGAACGATAAGTCGATGGTGCCTTTGCAAGTATCGTTCTATTGTCCACTCTGCTAATGAAGGCTAGGTTCGCAAGCCGGTTTATCTCGGAATTTTCCACGGTGATCCCAGAGTCAATCAAGTACTGCCGGGGGAAGCAATGGTGGTATTCCTTGCGGTTGGGTTCGGAAAGTACCTGGTCGAGGTCCACTTCCTCTCCGCTTAGGAATGTTTTCGGACGTTCTGCCGCTAGAAGCAGGATCAAGCACTTTGAGGCCACATTGGCCGACCGAAAAGCATGGTCCATGAAGAAGGATGGCCCAATTTGGAATTTGATGTCGTCGAGCGTTGATGGTTCTCCGTTTCGAAGCTTAATTGCTTCTTCTACATCCGAACGCACACTGCGAAGCGGGTTGCCGCTATACCTGTGTGAGAACGACGTCCGCCAGAACCAGCGAAGGAGTACTTGCCGATCGATGTCGGGCGTCGCGTCTGATTGCTTCTTCGAAAAGTAGGCTGCCAGAGGAATAAGCAGGGCTTGGTAAGGCAGAAATTTCAGATGGCGGACAAGAAGATTCCGTCGCAGGAAGTCAACTGATAGTTCCAACGCTTTGGATACAGTCGCGAAACTCGCCCGGACTTCCGCGCCGTTTACGTTGATGAGGGCAGTAGGCGAGGGATCGCCGACCAGAATCGCTGAACAGCATCGCAACATCAGATCGTTGTCTGATCCGACGTCTCCGAAGCCAAAGTCATCGAATGATTCCGACAAAGAATTAAATTCCTGTTGAAGGTCGAAGTCTTCACTCCATGTCCAAGCTGTAAGGAGCTGGAACATGTTAAGTTCTACGCCCAAACGGTTTACTCTTTCAAAGACAATGGCAACGCTCGTTCGGTCTTCACTTTCGAAGGTCTGAACGGGTATTAGCGTTGTGACGAATCTTTGCTGAACCTTGACAATCTCTTCAAAGAGAGGTTCAGAAAGGCTCTGCGCGTGTCGAGAGAAGGCAACTGGGCTGAAGAAGGTCTTCAGCGGAAAGTGTCGCTGCAAGTCGACCTCATGTGCGCTTAGGGCGACAAATCGAGATTCCTGCGCGTCGGCTGCGGCTTCGAAATCGTAGTAGATCGGAAGCCACACTTCAGGATTTTCGTCGTCGCTCGCAATATTATTTTGGAAAGTCGCAAAAATTGAAGTGATTCGCTGCTGACCATCTAGCACATAGTCGATTGGGTATTGTTTTGCGGGTGGCGGCAGTGTGAATCCGCCAAGTTTCTGTTCTGTTCGGAGGCTGTTCGCTGTTCTCCATAGGAGGACGGAGCCAAAGGGGAAGCCCTTGAAAATACTGTCCATCAGAAGGGCTGCCTGCTGAGGCTCCCATACAAAATTCCGCTGAAACCCAGGGATTCGCAGCTCACCCAGCTGTACCCGCGAAATAATTCTGTCTATGGTAATTGGATCGCTCATGTTCCCCCACGTCTGTACCGATTGATTTGCTTACTCTACTTGACCACTGCGATAGCCCAACTAGCCGCCGCTAACGCGCACGGTGTGGACTGCCTCGAAGGTCGGATGCTCGGCGGTCTGCGCCCGTATGGTGATTTGGGACAGGGTTTAGGAGAATCTGTTTCATGTCTAATCGTCGTAAGTTCAGTCCGGAGTTCAAGGCCGAGGCTGTTGAGTTGTTGATTTCCTCCGGCCGGCCGATCGTGCAGGTCGCGAAGGAGATTGGTGTCAGTGACGGCACGCTGGGGAACTGGGTCAGGGCGTGGAAGGAAGAACACCCGGAAGCCTTGCAGGATGATCCCGGTCCGGTGGAATGGGCGAAATACAAGGCGTTGCAGGCCGAGAATGCCGAGCTGAAACGGGAGATCGAGTTCCTGGGAAAAGTCAGTGCCTTCTTCGCCGCGAAGCAACGATAGACGATTACTACACGTTTATTTGGCAGGAGAAGGAACACTACAAAATCGACTGGATGTGCCAGCAATTGAAAGTGCCCAGGTCCTCGTTCTACCGCTGGACGAAGCCGGCGGAACCGACCCCGACCCAGGTCCGCCATGAGCAGCTCACCCGGGAGGTTTGCCGGGTCTATGAGCGGGAGAAGGGCATGGCCGGGCGGGACCAGATCACCACGATCCTGGGCCACGAGGGCGTGCTGGTCGCGGCTGGAACGGTCGGGGCGATCATGAACAAACAAGGCATCCGTGCGGTGCGGATGCGGGCGTGGAAAAAGACCACGGCCGTGGATCCAGCAGCTAGGACCGGGCACATCAAGAACCACATGCTCGATGCCGACGGCAAGCGGGACTTCACCGCCACGGTTCCTGGCACGAAGCTCGTCGGGGACATCACTTACCTGAAAACTGGTTCCGGCTGGCTGTACCTGGCCACTGTGATTGATTTGGCGACCCGCATGGTGGTCGGTTGGTCGATGGCATCGCATATGCGCACCGGGCTGATCATTGACGCACTCACCATGGCCCGGGACCACGGCCGCCTTCACCCGGGCGGGGCCATATTTCATTCGGATTATGCCGAGGAATCCGTTAAGCCGAGGTTGGTGAGTTCACCCTTGTGATTCGGGGTTCTGGGGCTTGTTCCTCGGCTTAACGTTGTGAGTTATTTCAGGGTGTAGAGGAGTTGAAGTTCATCGTCGCTGATTGCTTGGGTGTTTGATTCATGGATGGCTGGGGTGGCTGCGTTCATTGCTTCGCGCATCATATCAAGGGTGGCGAAGGCGTAGAACGCCGAGGTGGTGCTCATACTTTCGTGGCCGAGCAGCTGCATGATGATCGGTAACGGTATGCCTTGTTTGTAGAGGTCCATGGCTTTAGTTTTTCGCAGCATGTGGCAGTGGAGCCTCTCCGGGAGCGAAGGGCACCGTTGGCGGGCGAGGTCCCCGGCTGTGCTGAGCACCGCAGCAATGGTGTCGCTGGAAAGGGCTGTTGCTTGGCCCAGGTGGTAGCTGTAGAACAGCGGCCGGGTGGTGCGTTGCGGGTGGAATTCCTGAAGGTAGACCATCAGATGTTCGATGGTTTTCTCGCCCAAGGGAACGACGCGGCTTTTGTCCCGTTTCCCTGTGAGCGTCAAGTGGGCCGGTTTTGCCAGTGACAGGTCGTCAAGGGTGAGTGCGGTGATCTCACCGACGCGTGCACCGGTGTCGTAGAGCAGGATGAGCAGCATGCGATTCCGCCGGGACTTCACGTCCTTGCCGTCGTGGGCGGCCAGGAGGGCTGTTGTCTCGTTCTCTTGGAGGTATTCGATGGGTTTGCGCGGTGTGGCTGGCGCCTTGAGGCTCTTAGCTGCTTGGTAGACAGCGACCAGGGTGATGTCTTCTGCGGCGGCGAAGTTCAGGAAGGCTTTGATGGCGCTTAGGCGCAGGCCGATGGTTGCCGGCTCGTAGTTCTTGTTTTGCCGCATCCAGACCAGCCAGTCCTTGATGACTTGACGGTCAAAGTGGTCAAAACCGATGTCTTGACGAGGAAAATGTCTCTCGGTGACCAGGTAATAGATGTAGCTCTCCAGACTGATCCGGTATGCCTCAATGCTGCGCGGTGCCAAGGCCCTGACTTGGGGCAGGAAGTGGTGCAGGTAGTTCCGGGCGTACCCCCAGAAGTCAGGGGCCTGCTCGCGTGGTGTGTGTTTCATGGGAATCCCACCTCGGGAAATACGCTTTGGCCTTCGTGGGTGAGAGCCGTGTAGCCATCCATGAAGTCCGGTGACGTGTGAATGTAGTAGTAGGTGCTATCCAGTGAGGCGTGGCCCATGTAACGGGCGAGGTAGGGCAGCATCGCATTGACGTCGGTGCCTTCTGACATCCATCGTTCGATGTTGGCGTAAGCGAAATGGTGACGGAAGGAGTACGGATGAGGCTGATTGCTGCCACTGGGCCGGGGCAGCCCGGCGTGGTCCCAGATCCGGTTAAACATGACCGCGATCGCGGCTTCCAAGACCGGGGCAGGGGTTGAAGAAACAAAGAACCCGGGACGCTGGTGCCCGAACCTTTTGCGGGACATCCGGTCGCATTCGGCGAGGATATCGATGACCTCATTGGTGATCGGCAGGCGCCGGCTTCTGTTGCCCTTAGACCACAACACATCAATCTCCCCTTGATGGAAGTCAACGTCCTGGGTTCTCAGCCTGCGGGTTTCACAGGTCCGAAGCCCGCACGAGTGCATCAAGGTGAAGAAGGCGACCGACTGCCATTTCCACGGCGAGATGGTCTCCAACTCGGCTGCGGATCGGAAGAACCGGGAGATTTCTTCCGCGCGCAACAAGAAGGGCTGGGAACGGACGAATCCGGCCCGCCAAGATTCGGTCAGCACATAAGCCTTCGGGTTGTGGTGGGTTCGCATCCAGCGGCCGAAGTCCCTGATGTATGACATCCACGAGGGTGCAGAGCCCGGCTGGGCGGCCTTCATCAAAATCACCCAGCCTTCGACGGTCTGCTGGTCAAAAGCGACCGCCCCGTGTTCCGTGCAGTAGGCATCGAAGCTGCGTAGGTACCAGATCCGTGAGTTGCCGTAGCAGCCCATGCCCTGTTTGAAGGCCAGATACCGGGTCAGGTCCTCGGCAAACACACTGGTGAACACTGGCGCGCTCATCGCCGTGCCTCTTCCGGCATTGGAAAGACGCAGGCACGCAACCGTTGCGTGTCAGCGTTGAGATACACATTGGTCGAGTCACTGTGAGCGTGGCCCAGGATTGCTGAGATCGTCGGCAACGCGGTGCCCGCCTGCAGCAACTTCGATGCCGCGTTATAGCGAAGAGCGCGTGATCCAACGTTAACATCCTCCACCCCGGAGGCACTGAAGACCTTGTTAATGATCACGTAAATCGATGCATGGTCGGCCAAGGCAACATGCGGGGCCTTCAACCTCAAGAAGACTTCCTTCGCATCGGATAGTGGCCGCTCATCCAGGACGTAACGGGCCAGCTTGGCCACCACCAGCGGGGGCAGCGGCAAGGTCAGCGGGTTGCGGGTCTTTTGCTGCACGATCCCGATCGTGCCACCGCGCCAGTCGATGTCAGCCAGTTGCAGTCCGCGTATATCGCACGCACGCAGGCCCGTGAGTAGGGACAGCAGGACAATCGCTGCATCCCGAGCAGAGACCAATCCCACTTGGCAGGCATCAACAATCTGCCGTTCAACCCCGGAATCAAGCAAGGGAATGATCTTGTGGTGCCGTTTGGCCCTGGCCAGCACCAACGCATCGAGGAGGTCCGTGCGGGCTGTGAACTTCAAAAACGGACGAAAGCTGGCCACTGCCGACCACAGGCTCGTATCAGCCCAGCGGTTGCGAAGGGATTGAAGAAACCCCAGAACACTGGCCCCGTCGGCATCATCCCACGAGGAAATCCCACTCGCCTCCAAGAAGTTCAAATACTCGCAAGCCAACAACCCGAACCCGCTCCGTGTTGATCGTGCCAAGCCACGCTGCTCCATGTCTTGCGAGAACGACTCCAGCAATCTGGTGAATTCAGCACTATCAGGTTGCTTCCCCTGCTGGCCGCTGGGTCGTGTGGATACATCTACAATGCCGGTGAGCACGAACGAGTCGAACAACCACACCAACCGGTTGTAGTCATTGTGACGCTGGGTGCTGTACCGCCCGGTGCGGGGACTGGTCGTCATGGAAGCGAATTCCGCACCCAACCCGATCGTGTAGATGCCATCCTGCTTCTGAGCAAGCACACCAAGCCATTTGATGGACTTGCGAACCTGACCAATCGTTGAGTGCATGTAGCCGGCGTCTTCCAACGCTGCCACAACAGCATTGCCGATAGCCGTAACTGTCATATCCATTGCCTTGTCCTTCCACTAGGAGCATGGATACAAGACAGGCTAGAGGGAAATATTAAGCCGAGGAACAAGCCCCAGAACCCCGGATCACAAGGGTGAACTCACTAACCTCGGCTTAACGGATTCCTCGGCATAATCGGAATTAAGCCGAATTCGGCTTAATTCCGACCGGGGCTCGCAATACACTTCCGGCGCTTTCCAGCGGTGGTGTGCTGGGAACAACATCACCCAGTCCATGGGTGAGACAGGTGTGTGCTGGGACAATTCCGTGGCCGAAAATTTTTTTTCGCACCTCAAGACAGAGATGTACCACCACCACGCTTTTCCCAACCACCTGTCCGCACGGACCGCGGTCATGGAATACATCGAATCTTGGTACAACAGGCGCCGGCCCCACAGCAACAACCAAGGACTACCGCCGGCAAGGGCCCTGACCGAGTACCAGAATCAAACCAACCAAGCAGCAGCGTAAGAAGAAAAATCAATCAAACTGTCTCAAAAACTTGACGGGCGCACTGTGTGCGCGTCTTGCGAAGGGAACAGTCTGTCATAGCTGGACAAGCTCATGCTGCCCCGCAGTCCTATGGCCTCGTGGATGAGGCCCGTGCCCAGCTGCCGGGCCGATGCTGCGGCAACGGCCTCCGTGAAGAAGATCCACACGTGCGCGCCACGGCCCGACTGGGAAATTTCGAGTGCGGCGGGAATGCCGCGGAACCGGGCGGCCTTGACGTAGGCCAATGCGTCCATGATGGCTGCACTGCCGTCAAAATCCGCTGCGATCCACCAGCAGGTGTCTTTTTCAGTGAGCCGGTACAGGCCGATGTGTTTTGCGCCAGTTAGAGGGTCTGCCACGACTGAAGGTGTGAGCTTGAGAAAGGAGACGCTGTCGCGTGGCTTTCCCTTGTGCCAGCCACCGACGACCGCGGGTACCCAGCCCGACCGCCCGTCCTGAGTATTTTCCTAACGCATTGCGTACACGTTGTCGCGGCAGTGGAACAGGTTTTCAAAAAACAGGACCTTGGTTTCCGGTGCGGAGTGCATGGTCACCGGGCCGGCCGGCATGGTCGCGGCGAACACCGGCTGGTCGGCATTGGCCGCCGCGGCTTTCTCCTCACTAAGTTCGAGTAGTTTGCGGAGTCGGGCGTTGTCCAGCCGCAACTCGCTCAGCTCACGGGCCAGTGCCGGGTCTCGGTTGGGCGCCTGCTCGGCGTTGAGGCCCGGCAACGGGTCCTGTTCCGGCAACTCAGAAGTGTCGTAACTCACTACCCCATTCTGTCGTGACAAGATGCGAAAACCTGAATCCGATCCTGGTTTGACGGCATTGATTCCTCGGACTGGAGCTGCCCACCACAGGATCGCCGAAACCAACGACAGAGATCCTTTACGGTTGACCGAGACATGTCTGTTGTGACGGCTGGACATGGATGCACTCAGTCCCCCGGATGCTGGGCATCAAGGAGCACCGGTTCCGGTCAGTGCGCTACTTCCAGGTCCCGGCGACGAAGGGCGCGGCCACGGTTCGAGCCGCGGATGACGACAATCGTGGCTCTGGACACCGGCCAGGTCCTTGGCCTCTTCGACGACCGGGACCACAAGAGCGTCGGAAAGCGGCAACCCCCTGCTCATTTACAACTCAGGAGGACACACCGCAATCATCTTCGTTAACTCATAGCCCATTTAATATCTGGCCAGGAGTGAGTCAATGGGCTTATCCTTAGAGCGGAGGCGCTAATGAGTCCAGTTGGTGGATCCCCAGGCAGGCGCCTTAGAGGTGCGCCCGGCGTTGGGCAGAAGATCTCCGTCACTTGCACTTGCGGGCTTGAATACGAGATCGCTGTCTCCGCACTCGATATAGGGCGCTGTCCGAATAAGAAATGCAAAAAAGAGACACGCACCATTCCGGCTGTCAGTTAACCGCCGCTGGCCGCACCCCTTGCTAGTCTTGCGTTCATCGTTGAAGCATTGAAAGACTTCGGAAGTAGGCTTCAAGTCATCGGCTTGTTGCCTACCATTCTTGCGGTCAGCGTGGTGGCATTCCTAATCGCGGCCGACGCGCCCGAGAAGAATTTGTCGTGGTTGAGTATCCAGGCAACCGTTGTCTCCATCGGCGGAGCCGGCGCACTCGTCATCTCGGCCGTTTCGGTCGCCATCGCAGTCTCCCTTCAGCCATTACAATTCCGGCTAGTGCAACTCATGGAAGGGTACTGGCCAGCCTGGTTTCCTGAGTTCCTCTTTCGTCTCGGCGTCTGGTTTGAGTTGCGAAGGCGAGATCGCATCCGGGGTCGCATCGCGTCTGTGCCCAGCCGCAATTCGGATGCTGCGCGGATCGCCGCCAATGAACGGTCACAAAACGCCGAGTCGCAAATACGGCAGAGGTTTCCGGCGGAAGATCGGCTCCTTCCAACCGCATTAGGAAACGCGCTCCGTGCATCGGAGGACAGCGTCGGACAGCGTTATGGTCTCGAGAGCGTCATCATTTGGCCCAGGCTATTCCACCTGTTGCCTGAGCGAGTCCGTGCAGGGATGGATGATGAAGTTACTCAACTCGACGTCTCCGTTAGGCTTGCCGTCACGTGGACTTTGGCGGGCATCGTCAGCTTTCTGTGGCTGATCCGCGATCCGGCGGCACTGCTCGAGCATCCCCTTTGGTTGGCAGTGATGATTGGTACTCTCTTGCTTGCACGGCTGTCTTACCAATCGGCTGTGGAATCGGCGATTGCGCAAGGGGTCGATTTGGAAGTGGCCATCGACCTCTACCGTGCCCGAGTCATTGACGCTATGCGGCTCCATCCGACGGTGTCGCTTGATGAAGAACGTCGGGTGTTTGGCGAACTTTGTGAACTGTTCCAGACCCCTCCGACCTCCGCCATAAATCTCCGCTTTAATCCAGCGGCGCGCGCGGGGGGCGAGCCTGCTGATTGATCTGGTGGGACTGCTCGTACCCAGACCCGGCGCCCTTGAGCTCGTCAAGGGCTTGGTGGCGCACTTACTAGATTTGAGGCCATGCGGCCGTTCGGCGTTGTGGATCTGACAGCGGCTGATCTGGACTACCTACTTGAGAAGCTGCCTAAACTGCTGCATGCTGGTGAGGTTCATCCCACCACCAATTTTATGAACCCGAGGCGGCATGGCGTTGTCGCCGATGTGGATGTCCCCGTCATCGACCAGGGTGAGGTTGGAGTTGCCGGTGTGGACGTTGTGACCACCCCATTCTCCGGCCACGGAGGCTCGATGTAACACCCGTCGCCGGGGGATCCGAACATCTGGTGCGCTAAGCGTGCCTGTTCGCGCTGCTGCACCGTGCGGGTGACATTGAAGTCGCATATCAGCTCGAGCGCTTCGGTCTGACCAGCAATTATGTGCGCTTCGCTGGGATTGTAAGCCCGCCAAGCGAGCATTCGAAGCCGCGGGGCACGCACGGTCAGCGCGTTGCCCGGCCGGTTGCCGCGGATTGTCACCCAGTGCCCGGCCTAGCCGGGCAATGGAGACAAGGACCAATCAGAGGTACCCTGCGTCATGACAGCTCCGAGGCTCTCTTCGCCGTCGCTGAGTGCCTGCCTGGCCGAATTGCTCGGTGAGGTCGAGATGGAACTGCACCTCAAGCGCAGACTCCGGCTTCAGGCTGTCCAACAGTGTGAGTTCTGAGGAGCGGACGAAGCCGTAGGACGTGATGTGCCAGGCATCGCTACTTTTGCGCGCGGTGACATGGAGGCCGTCGTCGTCGCTGGTCACGCTGGCGGGTTTATTCGTCCACGTTCCTTGAGTCTAGGGAATGGAGTGGATTATGCCTGTCTTTCGAAGGATTTGGGTCGGATGCGGGGTCTTCGGCGTGGGTGAGGATGATCGCCATTAGTCCCGCAAGTGGGAGAACTGCGATGCCGTTGCAGCCTTTGGTGTTCCCGTGGAGCAACCGCTCCTTTGGGCTGGTGGCCACGTTCGCAGCGCGGCCTCCAGCCATGGGGTGATCCGTTGGACTAAAATTCCTCGCTCATTGGCTTGTAATCGAGTGTCCGGTGAATGCTGAGGCCTTTTCGATCAGTGCGTTGAGAATGTGCGCAATATCCTGGTCGAAGTGCTGCTTGAGTGCTGTCCGGCCGCGGGACGTCCAACTCCCGGTGATACTGCGATACTCCGGATGTCGCGCTGCGAGGGTATATAACTTGGGGGTGGGGACTAACTTCCGCCCGGTTCCGAGTACTTTGGTCATGTTCAGCTTCACCACCGGCTGTACGGCCGCAACGTTGGCCCCCGCGCTGAGACGCTTATGGGAAGTGTAGGCGACCGTGAAGCGGGGGGAGGTCAGGATGAGAAGGTCGTCCTTTTTCTCAAAATGATGAGTCATCGACCCAAGCAAGACGTCCGCGACGGCTCCCACCTTGCGGTGTGAGGTGCCTGTCACACCGACTTCACCGATCACCTGCAAACATGCGTCGATAATCCGGCCTCGTCGGTGCGGGTCGAGCCGTCGCGGTCCGAATGGTGGTTCCCTCCGAAAGGAGACTCATTCGTCGATCGACCGGAGGGCGCGGGCGGCATTGCCCACCGCATGACGCCGGCCGAGATGTCGCGGTTGACGGCGGCGCCGGCTCGAATGACGCTGTCTGCTGCCTTATCGGGCACGATGCAACGCTCTGCGCTGCACGAATGACTCCTACGTATGGCTTCGCTGCGGCGAGGCCTTCAATCGGTGGTCCCATTTGAAGTAGCTTCTTATGGATTAAGTTTCCTCTTGACAGCAAAGAAGTAACGCGAGTAATCTAAAACACGTTCACTTGGTTACGCGCGTTACTACGCGGTAACCAGTGCGACACCGCATTAATTCCAAATTGCTGGAACTGCCCCAGCATCGATGATCACCGGAGCATTCAATGGCGAATTCCACTACCCCGAAGAAGGCCGCATCCGTGCGGCCACAGGGGGTCACCATGAGTGATGTTGCCAAACATGCTGGTGTCTCCCGGACGGCCGTTTCATTCGTGTTGAACAATCGCGAAAAGGCAAGTATTTCCGAGGAAACCCGCGTCCGCATAAAAAGTGCCGTGCAGGCTTTGGGGTACCGCCCCAACGCTGGAGCACGCGCGCTGGCCGCCCAGCGCAGTGACTGGTATGGCCTCGTCACTGAGATCGTGACGGCGCCATTCGCCGTGAACATCATCAAAGGCGCCCAAGATCAGGCTTGGCTTGAGCGCCGGTTCCTGCTCATCGCGCCGTCGGACCAAGCCGATGCCGTAGGACCCAACCAGGGCATGGAAGATGCGGCAGTGGAGAAACTGCTCGAACAGCGTGTGGAAGGCCTTCTATACGCGGCCACATTCCACCGCGCTGTGCAAGTTCCGGAAAGTGCCAACGAGGTGCCCACGGTGCTCATCAACTGCTTTGATATAGACGGGAAGCTGCCCTCAATTGTTCCGGATGAGCGCGGGGGCGGCCGGGTCGCCATTGAGCGTCTGCTCAAAAGCGGCCACCGGAGGATTGGGGTCATTAACCTGGACCCGCAAATTCCGGCAGCCGTCGGACGGTTGGAGGGTGCACGCGAAGCGCTCGCCGGCGCTGGACTCGAACTGGATCCGGAACTGGTGGTGTCCGGGTACGCGACGGCGGATGGCGGCTACGAAGCAGCGTGCGAAATCTTGGACCGTTATCCCAAAAAGGACAGGCCAACTGCCTTGTTCTGCCTCAACGACCGCATGGCGATGGGCGCTTACGACGCCATTAAGGAACGGGGACTGACCATCCCCGAGGACATCGCCGTGATCGGCTTCGACAATCAGGAACTGATTGCGGCCTATCTCAGGCCCAAGCTGACAACGGTTGCCTTACCGTTCGAAAAAATGGGGGCCCTAGGCCTTCAAACGCTCGCCGCTCTTACAGCAGGACAGCCGATCATTGCCGACCAGCAATTGGTCGACTGTCCGCTGCTAGAACGCTCTTCGGTCTGACCGCGAAATCAATTTCGAAGAGCTTAACCCTACCCACCCCTTCACCTTGCTGATGAAGAATAGAAAAGAGATAACCCCATCATGGCACAACTCGGATTTTTAAGGTCTACCCGCGTCGCCGCGGCCGGAGTGGCAGTCTGCGCAATGTTGCTGACAGGCTGCGTGGCCACCGTCGACAAACCCACCGGCGCGGATGCCGCAGCGAACGCAAGTGCGTTCCTCACCATTCCGCGCGAAGACATGAGCACCTTTGACAAGAACTTCAACCCCTTTGCACCGGCCGTGAACCCCATGGTCAACCAGGCAATCTACGAACCCATGATGGTATTCAACCCGGCCAACGGAGACACCATTCCGTGGCTCGCCACCGAATGGAAGCCCGCCGCTGATGGCAAATCGATTACCTTCACCCTGCGTGAAGATGTGAAGTGGTCTGACGGCAAGCCGCTCGTCGCTGACGACATTGCCTACACCTTCGAGCTCCAGAAGATGCTCAAGGGTGGCTTCGAATATCTCGTCGGCGCCAAGGCGGAAGGCACGAACAAGGTTGTGTTCACCTTCAACAAGGCATGGTCTCCAGCTCTCTACGAAGTAGGCCAGTTGCCCATCCTGCCCAAGCACATTTGGTCTGCAGTTGCCGACCCAGCAAAGGACCCCAACGCCAAGCCCGTTGGCACCGGCCCGTACACCGAGGTTGACTCTTTCCAGGCCCAGTCATACGTACTGAAGAAGAACCCTAACTACTGGCAGCCGGAGAAGCAGAAGATTGCAGGCATCAAGATGCTCGCCATGTCAGGCAACGATGCAGCCAACTTGGCAAGCGTAAGCGGAGACGTGGACTGGTCCAACCAGTACATCCCGAACATCGAAAAGACCTTTATCTCCAAGGATAAAGATCACCGCCATTACTGGTTCCCTCCCACAGGTTCCATGATCAACTGGCAGCTGAACACCACCAAGGCCCCGTTCAACGACCCCGAGGTCCGCAAGGCATTGAGCATGGCCGTTGACCGCGAGCAGGTGACCAAGATTGGTATGAGTGGTTACGCCCAGCCGGCTGACTGCACCGGCCTTTCCGGCAACTATGAAAAGTGGAAGAACCCGGCAGTCAAGGACAACTGCACGTGGACCAAACTGAACGTGGACGAGGCCAACAAGGCCCTGGACGCCGCCGGCTACCCAAAGGGGTCTGACGGCAAGCGCACCTTGAAGGACGGAAAGCCGTTCGAGTTCAAGATCTCCGTTGGTTCTTCCTCCTCGGACTGGCTCTCAGTAGCCAACGTGATCGCCCAGAACCTCCAGACCGTTGGCGTCACAGCCAAGGTTGACTCCCCTGACTGGGCCTCAGTAGTTGCCAGCTACGAACAGGGCACCTTCGACACCGGTATTGTCTGGAGTGCCAACGATCCCAGCCCGTTCAAGTACTTCAACAACGCCATGGGCAGCGCCACCGTCAAGGCTGTTGGCACCAAAACCTTCGACAACTACCACCGTTTCGGTGACAAGCAGGCAGATGTGCTTTTGAACGAATTCGTTGCCGCCGGTGACGAAGCCAAGCAGAAGGACATTGCTAACAAACTCCAGGAAGAATACAACGCCACCGCCCCGCTGGTGCCGTTGTTCTCCGGTCCTGAATGGGGCAACTACACGGACATCCACTTCAGCGGATGGCCCACAGAAGAGAACCCATACGCGACTCTGAGTGACCGTTCACCCACCACGGTGCTGGTTCTCACTACCTTGGAACCCAGCAAGTAGCACTCCCGCCGCACGGTGGCGCGCCGCTCACTGCAAGTGAGCCACGCGGCCACCGTGCGGGCACCATTACCGTCTCGAACACCAGACTTCTTGAGCCACGGCGTAATGGTTTCCCATTTTTTCTGGCCGTGAACTCCCGCGGTTCCGGCCACCCCGCACCTACCGAACGGAGGGAATCCGTGCGCTTTATCCTGCGCCGTCTGGGTTTCTACCTGATCGCCTTCTGGGCCTCAATCACCCTAAACTTTTTACTTCCCCGCTTCATGCCGGGCGACCCCGTCTCACGTATGTTTGCCCGCACGCAGGGCAAGATGCAGCCGGAACAGCTCGACGCACTCCGCAAGTTGCTCGGTGTGGACGACCGCCCCATTTGGGAACAGTACATCGACTACCTGCACAACATCGTCACCGGCAACATGGGCATTTCCATTTCCCGCTTTCCCACCCCGGTCACAGAAGTCATCGCAGGACAAATTGGCTGGACGCTCCTCCTGGGTGGAACCGCACTGCTGATTGCCGCCGTTCTCGGTAACCTGCTCGGCGTCTTGGCCGCCTGGCGACGCGGCGGGACTATTGACTCCGCATTGCCGCCTGTCTTGATCTTCATAGGGTCCTTTCCCTACTTCTGGCTCGCCATGGGCGCCCTGTACCTTTTCGGTGTGGTTTTGGGCTGGGCCCCGCTGCGGCACGCATTCAGCGACGGCCTGGAACCTGGCTTCTCGTGGGAATTCCTTTCCGACGTCGGAGCACACCTTGTGCTCCCAGCATTGACGATAGTTTTGGTCTCCGTCGGTGGGTGGATGCTTGGCATGCGAAACACCATGATTGCCACCAACTCCGAGGACTACATCACCATGGCCGAGGCCAAGGGTCTCCGCCCGGGACGCATCATGCTCCGCTACGCGGCACGGAACGCCATGCTCCCCTCCGTCACAAGCTTCGGCATGAGCCTTGGCTTCGTAGTCGGTGGCGCCATGCTCACCGAGGTGGTCTTCGCCTACCCCGGCGTCGGCTACCAACTCCTCAACGCAGTACAAGGCCTGGACTACCCGCTGATGCAAGGACTCTTCCTGACCATCACTGCCGCTGTACTGATGGCCAACTTCCTGGTGGACATCCTCTATGTCCGACTCGACCCGCGCGTACGCAGCAACTAGGGATCATCATGACCACACTTATTGAGCCCACCCCGGAGCTCCGCAAAACAAAACCAAAACAGGGCCTGGTTCACGGCTTGTTTACCAACACCAAAGCCATGGTCGGCGCCACCATCCTGCTGATCTTCATTGCCCTGGCATTGTTGGCACCGCTGCTGTTTCCAGGCGACCCTTCCCGGATTACGGACCTGGCAGGTCTTGAACCCTCGCCCGAACACTGGCTTGGCACCACCGCCAAAGGCCAGGACGTTTTGGCCCTGACCGTGCACGGCTCCCGCAGCTCGCTGCTGGTGGGTCTGACGGTAGGCTTCGCCTCAACTTTCGTGGGCATCCTCGTGGGACTGGCGTCGGCATACTTCGGCAAGTTCATTGACGAATCCCTCTCGCTGATCACCAACGTATTCCTGCTCCTGCCCGGACTGCCCCTGCTGGTGATCCTCGCAGCATTCTTGCCGCCGGGACTGGGCACAGTCATTATTGTCCTGATCATCACCGGTTGGGCCGGATCTGCACGTGTGCTCCGCTCCCAAGCACTTTCGATCCGTTCCAAAGATTTCGTTGCAGCAGCAGTGGTCTCCGGTGAACGCGCCGGGCGGATTATGTTCCGCGAAATCCTGCCCAACATGGCCTCGATTGTCATGGGCACCCTGCTGGGCTGTGTCATCTACGGCATCGGAGCACAAGCCGGCCTGGAGTTCCTGGGCCTGGGTGACACCAGTACCGTCTCATGGGGGAACAACCTCTTCTGGGCAGGCAATGAAGGCGCACTCTTGACCGGCAGCTGGTGGGTATTTGTTCCCTCAGGTTTGTGCATCGCACTTGTGGCCTTCGCCTTGTCCCTGATCAACTACGCGGTCGACGAGGTCACCAACCCGCGCCTTCGCAAGATCAAGGCACCCAAGCCCGCTGCCGTCGTCGTACCTGCAACCGCGGCAACCACCCCCGAAAGGAGCGTCACAAAATGACCGTCTCCCAGACATCCCTCGGCTCGCATGAGCCAGTTCTTGAAGTCAAAGATCTCACCGTGAAGTACATTGGCGACACCCGCTCCACCACCGCCGTGGACCGCGTCTCCTTCAGCATCGGCACCGGCGAAGTCTTTGGCCTGGCCGGCGAATCCGGTTGTGGTAAGTCGACCATTGCCAACTCGGTCATGCGGCTACTCAAGGACCCCGCGAAGATCGCTGGCGGCAGCATCCGCTTCGGCGGCAAAGACGTCCTGGCCATGAACACCGAAGAGCTCCGGCGCTTCCGCTGGCAAGACGTGGCCATGGTGTTCCAGTCCGCGATGAATTCGCTCAACCCGGTGCTGACCATTGGCGAGCAAATAGCGGACATCTTCACAACGCACGCCGGCTACTCCCGCAAAGAATCCCTTCAGCGCGCGGGGCAGTTGCTGGAACTTGTGCGGATCGACCCCGCGCGCCTGAAATCCTACCCGCACCAGCTTTCCGGCGGCATGCGCCAGCGTGCAGTCATCGCCATGGCCGTAGCGTTGAAGCCGTCATTGCTGATACTCGACGAACCCACCACGGCGCTGGACGTCGTCGTGCAGCAGGAAATCATGGCTCAGATCAAGGATCTTCAGCGCGAATTGGGCTTCTCCGTCCTTTTCATCACACACGACATGTCCCTGATGGTGGAACTCTCTCACCGCATGGCTGTCATGTACGGCGGGCGAATCGTGGAAACCGCCAAGGCCCAAGACATCTACACCACCCCACGCCACCCCTACACCCAGGCGCTTATGGGAGCTTTCCCTCCGCTCACCGGTCCACGGGTTCCATTGACTGGACTGCCCGACGGCGTGAAGTTCCAGAACATCGCAGACCTGGCCGAAGTGGCACCCGGGCACCTCGTGTCCCCTTTTGATGCCGACACCGAAGCAAACCTCTTGACAGGAGCCGCACGATGAGTCTTTCTGTACAGCCTTCATCACGGCCAGATGCCTTGCCGCAGGAACCCGCCCTCGAGGTCCGTGGACTAAGCAAGTCGTTCCCGATTGGCGGCATGTTCTCCCGTCAGGTGGTCCGGGCTCTGCACAACGTTGATTTGACCATTGGCCGCGGCGAAATCGTCGCACTGGTGGGAGAGTCCGGATCAGGCAAGAGCACCCTCGCCCGATGTGTTGCCCGACTCGAGAAGCCGAGCTCCGGTGAGATCCTGCTTGACGGAGTCGATGTGCTCAAGCGTGACCGCTTTCAGGCATCGCGGGCGTTTCGCTCCCAACTGCAAATGGTCTTCCAGGATCCCTTTGGCTCACTGAACCCCGCGCACAGGGTCGAGCACTTCCTGCGCCGTTCACTAACGATCCACGGAAAAGGTGGCACCGGCCGCCGCGGCTCTGAACACGAGACCGAAAGCCTCCTCGAAGAGCTCATGACCACTGTCGGGCTGCAGGCGGACATGCTGAATTCCTACCCGCATGAGCTCTCCGGCGGGCAACGTCAACGAGTTGCGATCGCTCGAGCCCTGGCTGTAAAACCTCAGGTCATTCTCGCAGATGAGCCCACGTCGATGCTGGACGTTTCGGTCCGGATCGGCGTGCTGAACCTGATGCGGAAGCTCCGCGATGAGCAAGGGATCTCCATGCTGTACATCACGCACGACCTCGCCTCAGCGCGTTACCTCGCGGATCGGACGGCGGTGATGTTCGCCGGTGAAATCGTTGAGGAGGGCGAGTCCCTGGACTTGCTGGCGCGCCCGGCCCACCCTTACACGCAATTGCTGGTCTCAGCCGTGCCGGACCCGGCCCGGGCCGGTTCCTACGATCCCGTCCGCCGTGCCGAACTGCGGCAAGCGGTCATGGCCTCGACGAGCTGCGCCTTTGCGGGCGACTCGGAGCAGCCATGTTCCGTCGAGGAACCTGTACGCCACCAGCTTGGAGATCCCCACAACCGCCATTGGGTTCGCTGCCACCTCTACCGGCCCCTCGCCGGTGCCACCGGCCATGCACTGGCGGCTGAACCAGCACCAGCCACCGAAACTACAGACAAAAAAGCCTCCGGGTGACCCAAAAGTCCATCCGGTCAGGCTGCCCCAAAATCCTCAACAATGAAGGCTTTGGCACTTTTGCCCCGCTCGATTCCATCGGGTTGTGCCGAATGATCGAGACCTGCCAACGGGCCTGCGACAGGCACCAACGGAATTCCTAGTTTCTACCCGGCGCGGCTGGTGGGTGCAACAAGTACCGTCCAGCGTCGCTGCCTGCAACCACCCACCACCGACATCCACTTTTCTTATCAGCACAGAAACGAGTACAGCCCCTCATGACTGCCTCGACCGCCATGACGACCGACTCCTTCCGCCCCGCCCTGCACTACGCTGCACGGGACACGTGGCTTAATGACCCCAATGGCCTCATCCACCATGGTGGGCTGTACCACCTCTACTACCAAAACAACCCGTTGGGCAATGTTTGGGGCAACATGTCCTGGGGACACGCATCCTCCCCGGACCTGCTGAACTGGACCGAGCACCCCGTTGCCATTGCGTGCGATGAAGACGAAGAAATCTTCTCCGGCAGTATTGTCTTTGACCGCAACAACACCAGCGGGTTAGGAACCAACGAGACGGCCCCCCTGGTCGCCATCTACACCAGCGCCTTCAAAGAAGGATCTGCCCATCATGGCGTCCAAGCCCAGTCGCTGGCCTCCAGTTTGGACGGCGGCTACACCTGGACCAAGTATGCCAACAATCCCGTGCTGAACCGCGGATCATCCGAGTTTCGTGACCCGAAAGTGTTTCGATACGAGGGAGCGGCTGGCAGTTATTGGGTCATGGTCGCCGTGGAAGCCACAGATTTCCAGGTCGTCCTCTACAAGTCCGAAAACCTCAGGGACTGGGAACTGCTAAGCACCTTCGGCCCGGCCAACGCAACCGGCGGCATTTGGGAGTGCCCCGACCTTTTCCCGCTTCCTTTGGACGGGGACCCGGAGAATCTGAAATGGGTTCTCATCGTAAACTTGAACCCCGGCGGACCCAACGGTGGTTCAGCGGGACAGTACTTCGTCGGGGACTTCGATGGCGCCACGTTCACCCCCGCCACCATGGTCACCGAAGGCGTACAGGATCCTGCCCACCTGGGTGAATACCAGTGGTTGGACTGGGGGCGGGACTACTACGCAGCCGTTTCCTTCAGCGACGCACCCGACAACCGCCGCCTCATGATTGGCTGGATGAACAACTGGCAGTACGCCAACGACATCCCCACCGCCCCCTGGCGGAGCCCGATGTCGCTGGCCCGTGAAATATCCCTGCAAACAGTTGACGGCAAGCTGCGCCTGGCACAGCACGTAGCCGAAGACCTGGCGGCACTCTCCGGACTCAGCCCGGAGTTCGAGCTCGCAGAAACGAACATTTCCGACCAAACACTTGTCCTCGAAGGTGCCGCAGGCAGCGTGCAACACATCACCCTGACATTCACGCCGGGAACGGCCGAGGAATTCGGGCTGGTGGTCCGCAGCGACGGAACACTGGGGACCCGCATCGGCATCCACCCGGCCGAAGGACGCATTTTCATTGACCGCCGTGACTCCGGGTTGAGCGAATTCCACGAATCGTTCGCCTCCATCGACTCGGCCCCGATCCTGCCAATCGACAATGCCTATGAACTCAGCGTCTACGTGGACCACTGCTCCGTTGAAGTCTTCGCCCAAGGAGGCCTGGTCACCATGACAGAGCTGATCTTCCCCTCGATCACCAGCACCGACGTGGCCCTCTACGCAGTTGGTGGTACTGCCTCAGTGGGGGACCTGAACCTTACGCGCTGGGCTTGACAGCGGAACCTGAAAGAGAGAGCACATGAATCATCCCAACCCGCACTCCGCGGCTCGAGACTTCTTGGACGTGGTGGTTATTGGGGAAGCCCTCACCGACGTCGTCATCTCACCCCAAGGAACGAGCGAACACCCCGGCGGATCCCCAGCAAACGTCGCCTACGGACTGGGCCGCCTGGGCGTCGCCACCGGCCTGATGACCGCCTTAGGCAACGACGAACGTGGTGCTGCAATCGACAAGCACCTACGCAGTGCCGGCGTGGTCCTGCGGCCGGGGGCCTACTCCTTGGACAGAACGTCCTCCGCCACCGCAACACTGGCGGAGGACGGATCTGCGAGCTACGACTTCGACCTGGTGTGGGAAATGGATCCGGTTTTCCCGGCCCACATTCCCAAAGTGCTCCACACCGGCTCGATTGCCACATTCCTTGAACCTGGTGCCGGCGCGGTCAAGTCGTTCCTGCAACATTGTCAGCATGACTGCACCATCACCTACGACCCAAATATTCGGCCAGCCCTGCTGGGCAGCCACGTCGAAGCATTGTCAACGTTTGAGGAGCTCATCGAGCTCACCGACGTGGTGAAGTTGAGCGACGAGGACGCCACCTGGCTCTACCCCCGGAAGAACCTAGAGGAAACAACAAAACATCTGCTGGACCTGGGTGCCTCACTAACCGTCATCACCCGAGGCTCACAGGGATCGCTACTAGCCACTCCCGGGACCCGTTTGACCATCCCTTCAGTAAAATCCACCGTTGCAGACACCATTGGTGCCGGCGATTCCTACATGGCAGCCCTGATCATGGGACTGCTCACCCTCGCCACCGACGGCCTGTCACCAGCTGCGCTGGAGCAGCTGGGCAGCACCGCCACCATGGCTGCAGCGATTACCGTCCGGCGCCCCGGAGCAAACCCTCCAAGCAAAGAAGAGCTGCGGTCCCACATGGACTATGCAGAAGCGCGGTAGTGGGTTCATAGGAGACCGCACGCCGAAGTCATGACGTTGAAGTGCTTGTCCTTGGCGCCCACGATCCGAACGCCTCCATGACGGCGGCCTCTTGTAGGCGCCATCCGGGACACACTCAGGCCGGTCCAAACATTGCTAGGAATTATTGTGGTGTGCCGGGATCCAGGTTTTTGTTGAAGAACCAACACGTCACTGCAAACGAGGGGCCGCATGAGTTTTTCGGCTTCGGTCCTCGCCCGCTCATTATTCAGGCAACTCGAACAGCTTGAGGCTTGATTTAAT
Organism: Specibacter sp. NPDC057265; assembly: GCF_042668835.1. Classification (NCBI taxonomy): domain Bacteria; kingdom Bacillati; phylum Actinomycetota; class Actinomycetes; order Micrococcales; family Micrococcaceae; genus Specibacter; species Specibacter sp. NPDC057265. The sequence continues at coordinate 42,445 of NZ_JBHUYE010000017.1, read as the reverse complement.
CCATAAAAGGGTGAAACTACCGAGGTGGGCCGGACAGGTACCGACCCTTCCGGCCAGATGGACAGATCCCGGGAATGAAGCCCCACAGGGGTCATCCGGTTCATGAGTCTCATCTGGTCGGAGGAACCAGTACCAGTCTGCCAGCTAGCCCCGGGCCAGCCACCACCAACACTTACAGATGGTTCGGTCCACAACCTGTGGAGGACGTAGGCACATTGAAATTACTATCGTGTCGCGTTTTTCGGCTTTTGGTAATAAATTTTGTAGCAAGGCGAAGCCCCGCCTCAGTGGAGACGGGGCCTTGTTCTGCATCTACAGCCCCGTTTGAGACTTGGCTGGCGAGAACGCTTCCGAGCACGTGTCCTCCCGCCGCGGGTGACGTAAGAAGCCAGGAATCGAATTTCGATAAGCGAACCCCCCCCATGGCGGCACACCGCATTCGGGGTGAAGTCGGCTGCTGGTTGCAGCCGTTCCGGCGGGTGCTAGTCGTCCCATCAAAGGAACCAATGATGGGAGGACCAGTTGACCGCCTCCGGTCAGCTTGTCGCGAGGGCGAAGGCGAGTGGATCCGAACGCACAAGCGCGAGGCCCCGGTATATCGCTCCGAGCCCCACGGCGTCACCGCCGAGCGGGGATGCGATGAGTGCCGGTGCGGGACCGTGGCTAAACTCCGCAAGGTGCAGTGCGGTGGCGTCAAGTAACGCAGCGGCAGCCGGGGCAACGGCGCCTCCGATGATGATGCTCTCTGCGTCCAACATTCCGCCGATTACCACGCAGACCCGAGCCAGTAGCAAAGCCAAGCGCGCAGTAATCACGAGTGCTTCCGTGTCACCGGCCTGCGCAGCGGCGAAGACGTCTTCGGCCTCACTCGCTGTCTCGAGGGCTGTGCCGGCCAGCAGTCCGGCTGCGCGGGCCTCTCCAGCCCAGGTTCGGGCGAGCCGCGCGAGCCCGTCAGCGGAGCCGACGCCCTGAACGTAATCCAGCAGATGCAATTCCCCCGCCGCACCGTGCGCGCCCCGAACCAACATTCCATCGGCGATGATGCCCATACCAAAACGCTCGCCGGCCAGCAGGCTAACAAAGGATGAGAATCCAACACCTGCGCCCACGGCGCCCTCGGCGATCGCAGCGAGGTTCGCATCGTTCTCAACAATGACCCGCCAACCGCGGTGCGCAAACTTCTCCGCGAATCCTGGGTTCATCCGAGGCCAGAAGCCGTCGGCACCCTCGGGCGAAGCCCCATCGGCGTCGGTCGGCGCTGGAACCCCAAGCACGATGGCAAGTACGGCATCCGCCGTCACGGCCGCGGCCGCAAGCGCCGCGTCCACGGTCGATTCGGTCATCAGCAGCCGATCGGGTGCGGTATCCAGCGCTCCCCGAATTTCGCGGCTCATCCGGGCGAGTTCGGTGCCGCGCAGGTCGGTGATCCGGGCCGTCACTCTGTGTTGGCCTGAGTCAACCCCAACGAAAGCACCGGCGTCGGCACGGAAGGCATAGCGGCGGGCCGGTCGGCCAAGGCTGTACTGGCCGGCCGCGCGGGCATCGTCGAGCTCGTGCAGCCAACCACGCTCGACAAGGTCGGCGCAGACGCTAAGCACAGTTGATCGGGTGAGTCCGGTTTCTTGGATAGCGTCGGTTGCGGTGAACGCCTCGGTGTCCCATGCGTATTGAAGAAGTCGGTTGGCATTGAGTGTACGTACGAGGTGGGGCGTGGCTGCCGAGGAAATTTGCTGCATGCTCTTGACCATACCGAGCCGAGCAAGATATTGTCGAGATCACTAAATCTAGTACCTATATTTAGTGGTTCGGCAAAAATCGCCCCCTTCGAAGTCGCTCGCACAGGCATCCGCGCGCGCCAGATCCTTCAGGAGACAATGACGTGTTCTCGAATACCCCTATGCCGCGCGAGCTGACGCGCAGATCCCTGTTCCTTGCTGCGGGGGCGGCCGGCCTCGGCCTCGGCCTCGGCGCATGCTCGAATTCCGGCTCCGGCGGCGTCACCGAGATCACCTTCTTTCAATCGAAACCGGAAGTCATCGGCTACTTCGATGACTTGATTGAGAAGTTCCACGCCTCACAAGATCGCGTCCGCGTGGTGCATGACTTCTCATCAAATTTATCGGCCGGCTTCGTGCGCAACAATCCACCCGACGTTGGCTGTCTCAACTACAACTTTGAGATCGCCCGTTTTGTTGACCGCGGGGCGCTGAGCGACCTCTCGGATCTGCCAGCAGCGAAGCGGATCAATCCGGCCCTGCAACCCATCATCGATCAGACCGCGAGCTACCCCGATCGTACGAGTGTGCTGCCGTACTCCCTCATGGTTGCCGCCGTACTGTACAACCGGAAGATCTTCGCCGACCTCGGTCTCAGCGTGCCCACCACCTGGAAGGAGTTCGTTGCGGTCTGCGATACTCTCACTGCCGCCGGCATAACTCCGATCTACGGCACCTTCAAAGATCCCTGGACCATTGCCCAGGGCTTGTTTGATTACTCCGCCGGGGGCTCAATTGACCTTGAATCGTTCTTTGCCCAGTTGGAGCAGCAGGGCACGGATGTAGGACCAGGTTCCCCCGTCTCGTTTGAAAAAAACTTTTCCCAACCTATGCAACAAATGCTGCAGCTGGCGAAATATTCGCAGCCAAACGCGGCAAGCCGGGGTTATGGGGACGGGAATCTGGAATTCTCACAAGGCAATGCGGCAATGTATTTCCAGGGTCCGTGGGCCTTGAGCGAGATCGCAAAGACTGCACCGGACCTGGATGTAGGAGCTTTCCCGCTGCCCATGACCGAGGACCCGGAGGAGCGCCGGGTGCGGGTCAATGTCGACCTTGCTCTCTGGATTCCGGAAGCCTCACGCAAGAAGGAAGCGGCCCGGGAGTTCGTGTCATTCCTCATGCAACCCGAAATTATCGATGCCTATAACTCCGACAACAACGCCTTCGGTGTGACGACGGACGCACCTGCGGTCACTCAACCGACACTTGTGGAGTTGCAGAAATTCTACGACAAGGCTGCGTTTACGCTCGGTGCCTCGCAGTTACTTCCGCAGAACATCCCGGTTCAGAATTACGTGCAGGGCATGGTGTTGGGTTCCGACCCGGACAGCACGCTGCGCACCCTCGATGCCGACTGGGCGCGTCTGGCATTCCGGTCGTGACTGAGCTCCCCATGAAGTCGTTCCCCGCTATTTGATCAACCAACCGCTCACGAAAGGTCACTCATGGCCATCACGACCCCCATCAGCCCGGAGGAACGCGGCGCTGCGTTACCGACGGCGCACGTGTCGGGCTCGACGAAGCGCAAACACCGCGTCGATCCAATGTTCTACCTGTTCCTGCTGCCCACTCTTATCCTTTTTACGCTGGCCATCACGCTACCGGCGATCATGGGCATTTTTTACAGCTTCACCGACTCCATCGGCTTCGGAGAATGGTCTTTTGTCGGCCTTACAAACTATGCCGCGATGCTGACCGATCCGGCGATTCTCACCTCGTACGGTTTTACGATTGGGTTCGCCCTGGTCACAGTGCTCGCCGTCAACGCCATCGCTTTCCTCCTCGCGATCGCGCTGACCTCACGGATCCGGGGCAAAGTGGCGCTGCGGGCCGTGTTCGTACTTCCCATGGTCGTCTCGGGCATCATCATTGCCTTCGTGTTTAACTTTTTGTTTTCCAACTCGCTGCCGGGATTTGCCGAAGCAATCGGCTTTACACCCTTGGCGAGCAGCGTGCTCTCGAACCCCGATCTCGCTTGGCTTGCCATTGTGATTGTTACTGCTTGGCAAGCCATACCATCAGCGCTGCTGATCTACATTGCCGGAGTCCTTTCGGTCCCCGGAGATGTTTACGAGGCTGCCGCACTTGACGGCGCCTCCTCTTGGGGTCAGCTGCGGATGATCACGTTGCCGCTTGTGGCCGGTTACGTTTTGATCAACCTCGTCATTGGCTTTAAGAACTTCCTCAACACCTACGACATCATCGTGGGCCTGACCGACGGCGGTCCCGGCACTTCGACCCGCAGTGTCGCCATGACGATTTTTACCGGCTTCTCGAGCGGGGACTACGCATACCAAATGGCCAACGCCACAGTCTTTTTCCTGATCGCACTCGTGATTGCACTCATTCAATTGCGCATCACGCGCGGAAAGGCGGCATTCTGATGACTAACCAAGTACCCCTCTCACCTGTCCTGCCAGGCACTCCCGGCACTTCAGATACCGACGTCCTGCGCACCGCCGGAAATCACGACACCGGTGGCGGATCCGCCAACAATGGACGCAGAAGCCTCGGCAAAAGGCGGCCAGGTGTTCTTCTCACGATCGTGTTGATCATTTGCTCGCTCACTGTCATCGCACCGCTCTATGTAACTGTCACCATGGCCTTCAAAACGGGTGCGCAATCAGTTGACGGCAACGCATTCTCCCTTCCGGCGCCATTCAGTGTTGAAGGTTTTGTCGCAGCATGGAACCTCACCGACTTCCCTCGCGGATTCGTCATATCGTTGATTGTGACCGCAATCACTGTTGGGGGAACGATTGTATTGAGCGCTCTTGCCGCGTTCGCGATCGCCCGCAACTGGGACCGTAAATTTTTTCGTTGGTCCTTCTTTTATCTCCTCGCCGCCATGTTCCTGCCCTTTCCAGTGCTCGCCCTGTCGCAGGTCAAACTCACAGGAATGGTAGGGCTGGACAATCCCCTGGGCGTCGCCGTTTTGCACGTGATGTTCCAGTTGTCGTTCAGCGTCATGTTGTTCACTGCGTTCCTTCGCTCGCTACCCGAAGAACTCGAGGAAAGCGCCCGCATCGACGGGGCAACGACCTGGCAGGTGTTTTGGCGACTGGTCTTTCCCCTGCTGGCGCCTATGAGTGCAACGGTCGGTATTTTCGCGTTTCTCGTTTCATGGAACGACTTCATGATGCCGTCTCTGATCACCTCCGACGCCGCTATGCAGACACTGCCGGTGCTGCAAAAGATCTTCCAGACCCAGTTCAGCAATAACTACAATGTGGCCTTCGCGTCGTACCTCATGGCAATGGCGCCTGCAATTCTGGTCTACCTGCTAACGCAACGCTGGGTCATGTCCGGCGTTACCCAAGGCGCCATCAAGTAACTTCGCGCGCGCGGGCACTTCACTCAACCACCTCAACCAACTCAACCACCATAGGACACCATGACCGAGACACTCCACGCCCTTCCCGCCACCTCACAACACACGGATGAAGCCACCTGGTGGCGTCAAGCCGTTGTTTACCAGATTTACCCGCGCAGTTTTTATGATTCGAATGCCGACGGACTCGGTGACATTGCCGGCATTACCGCCAAGGTTCCCTATTTGCAGGAACTAGGCGTGGATGCCGTGTGGCTCAGTCCTTTTTACCCCTCCGAGTTGGCCGACGGCGGTTACGATGTTGCCGATTACCGCAATGTTGACCCTCGTTTGGGTACCCTGGCGGATTTTGACCAGATGAAGACAGCACTGTACGCAGCAGGCATAAAGCTCATTGTGGACATTGTCCCCAATCACTCATCGAACCAGCACGCATGGTTTCAAGAAGCGCTAGCAGCTGAGAGGGGGTCCGCGGCCCGTGCCCGCTACATATTCCGAGACGGTCAAGGCGTCAACGGTGAACTCCCACCGTCGGATTGGACCTCCGTCTTTGGCGGTCCTGCCTGGACCCAGGTTCCCGACGGCCAGTGGTACCTTCATTTGTTCGCCTCGGAGCAACCCGACTTCAACTGGGACAACAGGGAGATCCGCGACGATTTTTTGAAGACACTGCGTTTCTGGTCGGACCGGGGTGTTGACGGGTTCCGCATCGACGTGGCGCATGCCTTGATGAAGGACCTCGCCGAGCCGCTGCCGTCGCAGGCCCAAATTGACGAGCTGGAGAAACTGAACAACGGCACAAACCCCTTGTGGGACCGTGACGAGGTCCACGATATTTATACCGAGTGGCGGGCTTTGTTCAACGAGTACAACCCTCCGCGCACAGCTGTCGCCGAAGCGTGGGTGGATCAGTCCCGCCGTGCCCGCTATGCCTCCACGGAAGGTTTGGGCCAAGCGTTCAACTTTGACTTGCTCATGGCCGACTTCGATGCCACATCCTTCGCCTCCGTGGTCACGAAGAATCTGGCTGAGTCCGCAGCCACAGGTGCTTCCTCCACCTGGGTGTTTTCCAACCACGATGTGGTCCGTCATGCCACCCGTTACGGTCTGCCCACGCTGGCAGATGCCGAAAAGACCCAAGACGGCAAAGACTGGATCCTCGCTGGTGGCAGCGAGGCAGATCTGAACCGTGAGCTTGGTGAGCGCCGGGCCCGCGCAGCCACCTTGTTCATGCTGGCGCTTCCCGGTTCCGCCTATTTATACCAGGGTGAGGAACTGGGCCTTCATGAAGTGGCTGACATCCCTGACGCAGACCGGCAGGATCCCACGTTCTTCCGTAATGCGGGGGTTGAAAAGGGCCGTGACGGTTGCCGCGTGCCATTACCCTGGACCAATGAGGATGCCTCCTTCGGTTTTGGTGGCACCCAGGCGCACCTGCCCCAACCAGGCTGGTTTGCCGGGCACGCAGTATCGGTCCAGGACGGCCAGGAATCTTCCACCCTGAACATGTACCGTAACGCTCTGTCCTTGCGACGATCCCTGCAAACCTCAGAAGAACTGGTCTGGGTCACCAATTCCAACCCTGATGTGCTGCACTTCGCACGCCCCAACGGCTGGAACGTCGTCACCAACTTCGGCAAGACCGCAGTCGCGCTGCCTGAAGGAACGATTGCCCTCAGCAGCGTCCCCCTGGAAGCAGGCATGCTGCCTGCCGACGCCACGGCCTGGCTGATCTGAGACCCAGTAATGAAAAACGTGCACTGCCGTCCACCCAGAATCTGGGGTGGACGGCAGTGCACTTTAAGCATCCAGCCAAGAACTCCATGAAGTAAAGGAACTTCCCTGGAGAAAGTTACACCCCTCACCCCCGACTTACGAACGGGTCCGAGCCTCCCGGTCGATTCGACTGTGGTACCCATCTTTGGACTCGGCCACCTAATAGTTGATGGCCGCAAGGCAAAAGCCTCAACTTCAGCGGTAGTTCGTCTTTTGAAGGCCCATCGACCACTATTAGTATCTTGCATCGTTGCGATAACGCCATGCAGGAACGGACCAGGACGGCCTATTGGCAGGTTTGTATTGACCGCTGATCAGCAGCGGGAATCGTCAGTTCAAAGCCAATAAGCGGCTCATGGTGACGTGTCGAGACGTATTTGAAGGTAGTGCGGAGTGCGTAGAGATTTTGTTGGTTTAAAGGTACCGCGGCTCGCGTAGAGACCTTATTGGACGGTGTTCGGGATTGCCACCGTGCCCGAAGCTGCGTCGAGGGGCCGTTCTTGAGCTTCAAGACTGAGGAGCGATCGTTAGGCGCAATATTGGGCATGGCGAAAAGTCTGATTCAAGGGTGTCAACGCGTTCGCGACAGATGAGTCAACGATGCGGCGCACCAGGACGCACCCTCAGAGCGCCCGTTCTTTTGTTCCCCCGCCAGCCCGGAAACCCGGAAATCCAACGCCCCCAACACACCGCAGTGTAGTATTTTCAGAACGAACGGTCGGTAAACACCAGGCTTCACCGACTAAGGCTGGTTACGGGAGGGATGTCGCATGGGGCCGGGTACTGCAGGGCCGCAGGCTTTCCTTGTTGGGGGTGTCCGAACGCCGGTGGGCCGTTACGGAGGGGCGCTCTCCTCCGTCCGGCCGGATGACCTCGCCGCGCTGGTGATCCGGGAGGCCGTGGTTCGCGCCGGATTGGATCCGGGAAGCATCGAGGAAGTCATTTTGGGCAATGCCAACGGTGCCGGCGAGGAAAATCGCAACGTGGCGCGGATGGCCACCCTGCTGGCGGGTCTGCCCCTCCACATCCCCGGCATCACCGTCAACCGCCTGTGCGCCGCCGGGCTGAGCGCCATCATCCAAGCCAGCCACATGATCAAGTCCGGCGCCGCGGACGTGGTCATTGCCGGGGGAGTGGAATCCATGAGCCGCGCGCCGTGGGTCCAGGAAAAACCGGTCACTGCGTTTGCCAAGCCCGGCCAAATTTTTGACAGCTCCATTGGGTGGCGCTTCGTCAATCCGCTCTTCGAATCCGGTGGGCTGGCCCGCGGCGGCAAGATGACCTTCTCCATGCCGGAGACTGCCGAGGAAGTTGCCCGGGTGGATGGCATCACCCGCGAGGACGCCGATGCCTTCGCTGTCAGGTCCCACGAGCGCTCGCTGGCCGCCATTGCTGCCGGCCGCTTCAAGGAAGAGATTGTGCCTGTGACGGTCAAGGCCCGCAAAACCGAAACCCTCGTGGACACTGACGAGGGGCCCCGCGCGGGCACCACCATGGACGTCCTGGCCGGGCTGCGCCCCGTGGTCAAGGGCGGCTCAGTGGTCACCGCCGGAAATTCCTCCACCCTCAACGACGGCGCCTCGGCCATCATCGTCGCCTCCGGGGCAGCCATTGCGCGGCTCGGACTCACCCCGCGTGCCCGCATCATTGACGGGGCCTCGGCCGGCTGCGAACCCGAGCTTATGGGCATTGGCCCTGTCCCCGCCACGCAAAAAGTCCTCCAGCGTAGCGGTTTGGACGTTGGTGATCTGGATGCCGTGGAACTCAATGAAGCGTTTGCCACGCAGTCACTGGCCACCATCCGCCGGCTGGGTCTGGACCCGGACACTGTCAATAACGACGGCGGCGCCATCAGCCTGGGGCACCCGCTGGGTTCCAGCGGCTCCAGAATTGCCGTCACCCTGCTGGGCCGGATGGAACGCGAGGACGCCAAGATCGGCCTGGCCACCATGTGCGTTGGCGTGGGCCAGGGCACGGCCATGTTGCTGGAGCGTGTCTAATGCCCGCCCAAGACCACGGGGAGCAGTCCATGGCCGCAACTTTCGGCACCCTCCTGGTCGACGAGCGGGCGGACCGGGTGGTGGTGCTCTTAAACCGGCCGGACGTCAAAAACGCCATCAACCAGCAGATGGTGGACGAACTCCACTTGGTCTGCGCGGCACTGGAGCGCAATCCCAAAATCCTGATCCTGGCAGGCGTTGACGGGGTATTTGCCTCGGGTGCGGATATTGCCCAGTTGCGGGAGCGGCGCCGGGACGATGCCCTGCAGGGGATCAACTCCGCGCTATTTTCCCGGATCGCCAAGCTGCCCATGCCCGTGATTGCCGCGCTGGATGGGTACTGTTTGGGTGGCGGCGCGGAACTGGCCTACGCCGCGGACTTTCGGATCGGCACGCCCAGTGTGCGGATCGGCAACCCTGAGACCGGCATGGGCATTCTGGCGGCAGCCGGTGCCAGCTGGCGGCTGAAGGAGCTGGTGGGGGAGCCCGTGGCCAAGCAAATCCTCTTGGCCGGCCTGATCCTGCGCGCGGAGGAGGCCTTGGCGGTGCACCTCATCACTGAAATCCACGAAGTGCCGGAGCTGATGAATGCCGCACATGCGCTGGCCGACAGGGTTGCCCAGCAGGATCCCTTGGCCGTCCGGATCACCAAATCGGTGTTCGCCGCCCCCGCCGAAGCCCACCCGTTAATTGACCAGCTGGCCCAAGGCATCCTCTTTGAATCCCCGGCCAAATTCGAGCGCATGCAAGCCTTTCTGGATAGGAAGGCCAGCGGCAAGCAGGCAGGGGAGCGGGAATGACCGAAGTAAATTTTCCGTCCAGGGTTGGCATCCTGGGCGGCGGCCGGATGGGCGCCGGAATCGCCCACGCCTTTCTCTTGGCCGGTGCCCACATCCTCGTGGTGGAACGGGATGCGGTCTCGGCCCAGGCGGCTAGGGAGCGGGTGGAATCCGCCATCACCAAGAGCATTGAACGCGGCGCCACCGGTGCCGGCTTTGCGGAACTCTCTGCCAGGCTCAGCGTCACCGCGGACCCTGACGGTTTCACGGAGTGCGGGCTCGTGGTGGAGGCCGTTCCTGAAGACTGGGAACTCAAGGTTCGCTCCCTCCGAGGCATTGAGGAATGGCTCGGTGAGGACGCGTTCCTGGCCTCCAACACCTCCTCCCTGTCCATCAACGGATTGGCCCGGGAACTGCGGCGGCCGCAGAACTTTGTGGGCCTGCACTTCTTCAACCCCGTGCCTGCGTCCACGTTGATTGAAGTGGTGGTCGGCGAGCAGACGTCCGTGGAGCTGGCTGCCGTCGCAAAGGGATGGGTGGCGGCACTGGGAAAGACGGCAGTCGTGGTCAACGACGCACCGGGGTTTGCGTCATCGCGGCTGGGCGTGGCCATTGCACTGGAGGCCATGCGCATGGTGGAGGAGGGTGTGGCGTCTCCGGAGGACATCGATGCCGCCATGGTGCTGGGCTACAAACATCCCACGGGGCCGTTGCGGACCACCGACCTTGTGGGCCTGGACGTGCGCCTTGGCATTGCCGATTACCTGCACTCCACGCTGGGCGAGCGCTTTGCTCCGCCGCAGATCCTGAAGGACAAGGTGGCCCGCGGCGAGCTGGGGCGCAAGTCCGGGCAGGGCTTCTTCGACTGGACCGCGTGACACCCTTTGCCTCCCGGCGGCGAAAGGGCTCTGCCAGCTGCGCACGGACGCAGCCGTTGGGTGACGCCAGGCACTTCTTCAGGTAGCCTTAGGCTGAATGACTGAACGATCGGTCAGTAATACAGCGTTTGAGCTTGAAGTGAAAGGTCTGCCACCACCATGACTTCCACAGCCACCACGGCAGCAGCCCAGCCAGCCCACACAGTGGAAACGGTGCCCAGCTTCGTCAATAACGGCTGGTGGACACCCGACGCCGGGGCCCTGGACTCCGCGGTTCCCGTCCGGGATGCCAGCACCGGCGAACTTTTGGCACAGGTGAGCGCCAAGGGGCTGGACCTGAAGCCGGTGGTGGACTACGGGCGCACCGTGGGCCAGGCCGGGCTGGGCCGGCTGACCTTCCATCAGCGCGCGCTCCAGCTCAAGGAACTGGCCCAATACCTCAATGCCCGGTGCGAGGAGTTTTACGCCGTGTCCGCGCAGACCGGCGCCACCAAGATCGACTCCATGGTGGACATTGACGGCGGCGTCGGTGTCCTGTTCACCTTTGCTTCCAAGGGCCGGCGTGAGCTGCCCAACGCACAGGTGGTGGTGGACGGGCCCCTGGAGGTCTTGTCCAAGGACGGCTCCTTTGCCGGCGAACACATCTACACCCGCATCCCCGGGGTGGCGGTGCAGATCAACGCCTTCAACTTCCCGGTCTGGGGCATGCTGGAGAAGCTGGCACCGGCCTTCCTTGCCGGGGTGCCCACCATCGTCAAACCCGCCACCCCCACCGGGTACGTTGCCGCGGCCGTGGTCAAGGCCATCATTGAATCCAAGATCCTGCCCGAGGGCTCTCTGCAGCTGGTATCCGGCTCCGCCCGCGGCCTGCTGGACGTCCTCGACCACCGCGATCTGGTGGCCTTCACCGGCTCCGCATCCACTGCCCAGCACCTGAAGTCACACCCCAATGTGGTGGAAGGCGGGGTCCGCTTCACCTCCGAAACGGATTCGCTGAACGCCGCGATCCTGGGCCCGGACGCGGTGGAGGGCACCCCCGAATTCGACGCCTTCATCAAGTCCGTGGTCACGGAAATGACAGTCAAGGCAGGCCAAAAGTGCACGGCCATCCGTCGCGCCATCGTCCCGCAGGCGCTGGTGCCGGCCGTCATTGCCGCCATTGGCAAACGCGTGGACGAACGCGTGGTGGTGGGGGATCCCCGCGCCGAGGGCGTCACCATGGGTGCGCTGGCCTCGCTCGAGCAGCTCCATGACGTCCGCGCGGCCGTACAGTCCATGCTCGACGCCGGCGGCGAGCTTGCGTACGGAACCCTTGATTCGCCGTCGGCCATCTCCGCCGACGGAACCACGGGCGTGGTGGCGGACGGCGCCTTCATGTCCCCGGTGCTGCTCAGCTGGGACGACCCCGAAGCGGATGCCCTCCACACGCTGGAGGCCTTTGGCCCAGTGGCCTCGGTGCTTGGCTACACGGACCTGGCCGACGCCGTCCGCCTCGCCGCCCGCGGCGGGGGATCCCTCGTGGCCACCGTCTGCACCAATGATCCCGCCATTGCCAAGGAACTGGTCATGGGCATTGCCGCCCACCACGGCCGCGTGCTGATGCTCAACCGCGAGGATGCCCGCAGTTCCACCGGCCACGGCAGCCCCGTTCCGCACCTGGTCCACGGTGGCCCCGGCCGCGCCGGAGGCGGGGAGGAACTGGGCGGCATCCGCTCCGTGCTGCACCACATGCAGCGCACCGCCATCCAGGGCTCACCCAACATGCTCACGGCCGTCACAGGCATCTGGCATGCCGGCGCGGCGCGGAACTTCACGGCGGAGACCGAGGGCACGCACCCGTTCCGGAAATCCCTGGAAACGCTGCGGATGGGCGACGCCGTCCGCTCCGAACTGCGGCAGGTCACCCTTGAGGACATCACGGCCTTCGCGAACTCCACGGGGGACACCTTCTACGCCCACACGAACCAGGAAGCCGCTGCGGCCAACCCGTTTTTCCCGGGCATTGTGGCCCACGGCTACCTGCTGCTGGCCTGGGGCGCCGGATTGTTTGTGGAACCGGCCCCGGGCCCGGTGCTGGCCAACTACGGGCTGGAGAACCTGCGCTTCATCACGCCCGTCGCCGGTGGCGACTCCATCCGCGTGACCCTGACGGCGAAGAAAATCACGCCCCGCGAAACAGATGACTATGGCGAGGTGGCCTGGGACGCAGTGCTCAGCAATCAAAACGACGAGGTCGTGGCCACCTATGACGTCCTCACCCTGGTCGAAAAGTAGGGGCGGCCACCATGACTCGGATCGCCAACACCAAGATTTGCAGCAAAGGAGCAGGAACATGACCTCCCAGACCCTCCAGCCAGCCTCCGGTGAGTTGACGCCGGAGGAAGCCCAGGCACGCCTTGACGCCGACGGCCAAGCCAACTTTGATGCGGTCATCGCGGCGGATTCACGGATTGAGCCGCGGGACTGGATGCCCGCGGCCTACCGCAAGACCCTCCTGCGCCAGATCTCCCAGCACGCGCACTCGGAAATCATTGGCATGCAGCCCGAAGCCAACTGGATCACCCGCGCGCCCAGCCTGAAACGCAAGGCCATCCTCATGGCCAAGGTCCAGGACGAGGCGGGCCACGGACTGTACCTGTACTCCGCCGCCGAAACGCTGGGCCAGTCCCGCGACGACATGATGGACGCCCTCATTGCCGGCAAGGCCCGCTACTCCAGCATCTTCAACTATCCGGCACGCGCTTGGGCGGACATGGGGGCCATTGGCTGGCTGGTCGATGGAGCCGCCATCTGCAACCAAGTGCCGCTGTGCCGCGCCTCCTACGGCCCCTACGCCCGGGCCATGGTGCGGGTCTGCAAGGAGGAATCCTTCCACCAGCGCCAGGGTTTTGAGATCCTGCTGGAGCTCGCCCACGGCACCCCCGAACAAAAACAAATGGCGCAGGACGCAGTGAACCGCTGGTACGCGCCGTCGCTGATGATGTTCGGCCCGCCGGATGACGATTCACCCAACTCCCAGCAGTCCATGGCCTGGAACATCAAGCGCTTCAGCAACGACGAGCTGCGCAGCCGCTTCGTGGGGATGATGGTGGAACAGGTCCGCGTGCTGGGCCTGACCCTGCCGGACAACGAGGTCCGCTTCAACGAGGACAGCAACAGATGGGAGCACGGCCCGCTGGACTGGAGTGAATTCCAGGAGGTGCTGGCCGGCCGGGGCCCCTGCAACGCGCAGCGCCTGGAGCGCCGCCGGCAGGCGCACGACGACGGCGCCTGGGTCCGCGAGGCGGCCGCCGCCTATACGGAGAAACAGCGGGCAAAGCACGACGCCGACGGCGAGGAGCACGCAGCATGACCGCCGCCGGGTCCACCGACCGCCACGCCTGGGGGCTTTGGGAGGTCTTCGTGCGGTCCAGCCGCGGCCTGTCCCACGTCCACGCCGGTTCCCTGCACGCCCCCGATGCGGCCATGGCGCTGCGCAACGCCCGGGACCTGTACACCCGCCGGAACGAGGGCGTCTCCATTTGGGTGGTCCCGGCGGACACCATTGCCACCAGCGATCCGGATGCCAAGGGCTCGTTCTTTGAATCGCCCCAGGGCAAGGACTACCGGCACGCCACGTATTACACCAAGAGTGCGGAGGTGAAGCACCTGTGAACCCGGTCAAAGCCACTGAAACCACAGGCCACGGGGACATCTCCACCGCTGTGGCCGGCGGCGATTCCAACGCCTCCGCCACCCGCATCACCCCCGGCAACGCGCTCCGCCCGGAGGACAATGCCCAAGAAGCACGCACCGGCAGCGCCCGGCCCGGCGCGGACGTGGCCGAGTACGCGCTGCGCCTAGGCGACGACGCCTTGATTCTGGCACAGCGCCTGAGCCACTGGATATCCCGCGCCCCGGAGCTGGAGGAGGATGTGGCCCTGGGCAACATTGCCCTGGACCAACTGGGCCACGCCCGGTCCTTCCTGAGCTACGCCGGCGGTGGCCTGGGCGGCGACAATGGGCCCAAAAGCGAGGACGAGCTCGCCTACTTCCGCCGGGAGCACGAGTTCCGCTCCGCGCACCTGTTTGAGCAGCCCAACGGCGACTTCGCCGTGACCATTGCCCGCCAGCTGGTGGTCAGCTACTACCAGTTCGAGCTGTACCGCCGGCTGGCCGCCTCCACCGACGCCACGCTGGCGGCCATTGCCGCCAAAGCCGTCAAGGAAGTGGACTACCACCGCGACCACAGCGCCCAATGGGTGCTGCGCCTGGCCGGCGGCACCGACGAATCCCGCCACAGGATCATCCATGCTTTGAAGCTGATGTGGCCTTATGTTGGCGAACTCTTTGCCGATGACGCGCTCACCACAACCCTCGCGGAGGCCGGCGTGGCCGTGCAGCCGTCCTCCCTCCGGGAAGACTTTGACCGGTTGATGGGGGAAATCCTCACCGCAGCGGAACTGGAGGTGCCGGACGTTCCGCAGGCCCCCGGCGGCGGCCGACGCGGCCTCCACTCCGAACACCTGGGCTACATCCTGGCGGAAATGCAGGTGCTGGCCAGGGAACATCCCGGGGCCAACTGGTGAGCGCCATGACCGGCACCCAAGAAGAGCAGAGGGCCTGGGACATTGCCGCCACGGTGTGCGACCCCGAAATTCCGGTACTCACCATTGCCGACCTCGGCATCCTGCGCACCGTGGAGGTGGCCCAGGGCGGCGTCAAGGTCACCATCACCCCCACCTATTCGGGATGCCCGGCCATGGACGCCATCCGCGCGGACCTGCAAACCGCCTTTGCGCAGCAGGGCTACGCCGCAGTGGACGTGGAACTGGTCCTGGCCCCGGCCTGGACCACCGACTGGATGAGTGAGGTGGGCAAAACAAAGCTGGAGGAGTACGGAATCGCGCCGCCGTCGGGCCAGTCAACGGCCCTGCGGCACGCCGGCCCCATCCGGCTGACGCTGGCCGTCAAATGCCCCCAGTGCTCCTCGCTCAACACCAAGGAACTCACCCGCTTCGGTTCCACCTCCTGCAAGGCCCTCCACGTGTGCCTGGACTGCCGGGAACCGTTCGACTACTTCAAAGTCCTGTAAGGAACCCCCATGACCGTTGCCCCCCAGACCGCCGCCAAACCGGCCCAGGCCACGGGCCGCCGTCGGCCGTCCTTCCACGCACTGACGGTCAAGGCGGTGCGCCGGCTGACCGCCGACGCCGTTGAAGTCACCTTCCACGTGCCTGCGGCGCTCGCCGGCCGGTTCGACTACCTGCCCGGGCAATACGTGGCCCTGCGCACCACCTTGCCGGATGACAACGGCGTGCCCCGCGAAGTGCGCCGCAGCTACTCCATCTGCGCCGAGCCACGCAGCTTCGCGGACGGCAGCAGCGAGATCAAGGTGGCGGTCAAGCAGGATCTGGGCGGGCGGTTCTCCACCTGGGCCAACACCATGCTGGCGGCGGGGGACACCCTGGACGTCATGAGCCCCATGGGCGCGTTTGTGTCCAAACATGGCCGGGACGGCACCACGGCGGAGAAGAACGTCATGAGTTCCATGAACCGGCCCCAGGAGCTGGCCGGGGAAATTGCCGCGAACGGCGAGGCAAGCTTTGTGGCGGTCGCCGCCGGCTCGGGCATCACCCCGGTGATCGCCATTGCCCGGACCCTGCTGGCAGCCAACCCCCGGAGCCGCTTTGACCTCATCTACGCCAACAAGGCCGCCATGGACGTCATGTTCCTGGAGGAACTGGCGGATTTGAAGGACAAATACCCGCAGCGCCTGGCCATCCACCACGTCCTGTCCCGCGAACAGCGGATCGCGCCGCTGCTCAGCGGGAGGATCGACGCCGACAAGCTGCGGCAGCTGCTGGGCACCGCCATCCACGCGGTCGACGTCGACGAATGGTTCCTGTGCGGGCCCTTCGATCTGGTGCAGCTGTGCCGGGACACCCTTGCAGAACGCGGCGTCAAGCCTGAGAACATCCGCTTTGAACTGTTCACCTCCGGCAGGCCCGACCGCCCGGAAGGCCAGGCCGGCCGGCCCGTGCTGGTGGATGAATCCCAGGAGACGTACAAGATCACGTTCAAGCTCGACGGCCTGCAGGGCGAGGTGGCCAGCCCCACCCACGCGCGCGAATCCATCCTCAATGCCGCCCTCCGCGTCCGCCCGGACGTGCCGTTCGCCTGCGCCGGGGGAGTGTGCGGCACCTGCCGCGCCAAGGTGGTCGCCGGCAGCGTGGCCATGGATGAAAACTACGCGCTGGAACAGGACGAACTGGACAAGGGGTACGTACTGACCTGCCAGTCGCACCCCACCACCGCGGCCGTCACAGTGGACTTCGACGTCTAAAGCTAGGAGAGCCATGATTTCCCTGACCATCACCGATGGCGTTGCCGAGGTGGTCCTTGACGCCCCGCACAAACTGAACTCCCTGGACGAAGTGGCGCTCGCCGCTTTGTCCCGGGCCTACGACGACGCCGCTGCCGCCGCCGCACGCGGGGAGGTGCGGGCGCTGCTGCTGCGGGGGCAGGGCCGCGCCTTCTGCGCCGGCCGGGACATTCACAACGTCACCCCGGACAATGACGACGCCGCCGCCTACCTGGGCAAGCTGGTGCAGCCGCTGCTGCAGAAAATGGCGTCATTCCCGGCTCCCACCTTTGCTGCGGCGCAGGGCGCCTGCCTGGGTGTGGGGCTGGGACTGCTGCTGGCCACGGATGTGGTCTATGTAGCCGAGAACGCCAAGTTCGGCTCGCCCTTCGCCAGGCTCGGGGCCACCTTGGATTCCGGCGGCCACTGGTACTTCACCGAGCGGCTGGGCATGCACCGGACCCTGGATTTGATCTACACCGCCGAGTTGATCAGCGGCACGGAGGCGGTGGCGCAGGGACTGTTCAGCCGGGCCATGCCGGCGGCGGAACTCCTGGCCCGGACGCGGGACATTGTGGGCCAGGTGGCCACCGGTGCCACGGCTGCCTTTGCGGCCAGCAAGGAACTGGTGGCGCACATCCGCGATCAGCGCCTGGGCCTGTGGCAGGCCATGACGGAAGAAACTGACGAACAGGCCCGGCTCTGCGCCACGGCCGACTATGCCGAAGGTTTTCAGGCGTTCCAAGACAAGCGGAAGCCGGTTTTCACGGGCACCCTTTAGGGCCGGTTTCATCCCGACCAGGCTTATAAGTCGGCCAGTGCCGAGGCAGGATACTCCATGGCGTCCGCCACGTGGCGCAGGAAGTCGCCGGCCGTGGCGCCGTCGCAGACGCGGTGGTCAAACACCAGGGTCAGCTCGGTCATCTTGCGCACGGCCAGTTGGCCGTCCACCACCCAGGG
Source organism: Specibacter sp. NPDC057265 (assembly GCF_042668835.1). Taxonomy (NCBI): domain Bacteria; kingdom Bacillati; phylum Actinomycetota; class Actinomycetes; order Micrococcales; family Micrococcaceae; genus Specibacter; species Specibacter sp. NPDC057265. Next base: position 24,600 of record NZ_JBHUYE010000017.1, on the reverse strand, counting down.
TTTGTCGATGATGCGCCCCACCCCCAGCATGGCCGCTTCCGGGTGGTTGATGATGGCAGCTGACCCGTCCACCCCAAACACCCCGTAGTTGTTCAGCGTGAAGGTGCCGCTGCCCAGCTCTGCCGGTGTGGCCCGGCCTTCGCGTGCGGCCGTGCTGAGTCGACGGATTTCAGCATCCAGTTCCCGGGTGCTGAGCCTGTGGGCGTTACGGATGGAGGGCACCACCAGTCCGCGGTCGGTTTGGGCCGCAAACCCCAGGTTGACGCCGTCGAATCCAATGATTTCCTGAACGTCGTGGCCCACGGCGTCGGGGCTTGCGTGGAAGCGGGTGTTGAGTTCCGGGTATTTCTTCAGCCCGGAAGTCACGAAGCGGGCAATGAACGCCAGCAGTCCAGGTGTGGTGGCGGGGTCGCGTTTTTTCATGCTCGCACGGAGCTCGATCAGGGCGGTGGCATCCACATCCACCCAGACCGTGGCCTCGGGAATTTCCGTGCGGCTGCGGGACAGGGCGGCCGCGGCGGCCCGGCGCACGCCCCTGACGGGTGTGCGTGCCGCAATGCCAAGCCCCGTCCGCGCATCCACCTTCAGGTCAGCGGATTCCGGTGATACCGGCACCGGGGCTGCCGGCGCCGGTGTGGCGGCTTCCACATCGCCGCGGGTGATGAGGCCACCGGCTCCGGAGCCCTGCAAGGTGCCCAGATCGATCCCGTTCTCACGGGCCATTCTGCGCACGAGCGGGGAACTGACAGCCACCGGCCTTCCCAATTCCGGCTCCATCGGCGCGGCGGCAATCGGCGCAAGGGACTTCCGCCGCCGGCTGCGGCGTGCCTCACCGCTCCCGGCGGGGGTGCCGTAGCCAATCAGGACGTTCCCGGAACCTGCCTTCTCTTCCTCCCGGTAGGCAGTGCCGGCAGCGTCGGCGGCAGAGTCCCCGGGCGCAGCTGCAGCTGTGACGGAGATCAGCGGCTTTCCCACATCGAGGGTCTGGCCCGGTTCGCCATGCAGTGTGGCCACGGTGCCGGCGAAAGGCGAAGGCACCTCGACCACGGCCTTGGCCGTCTCAACTTCGGCAATGGGCTGGTCCACGCTGACCTCATCGCCCACCGCCACCAGCCACTGGACCAGTTCTGCCTCGGTGAGGCCTTCGCCCAGATCCGGCAGCAGAAATACCTGTGTGTCACCCATGGTCAGCCTTCCCACTGGAGATCGTCCACGGCATCGAGGATGCGGTCCACGCCGGACAAATAGAAGTGTTCCAGCTTGGGCGCCGGGTAGGGGATGTCGAATCCGGTCACTCGCCGGACGGGGGCCAGCAGCTGGTGGAAGCACTGTTCCTGGATCCGGGCCACGATCTCGGAAGCCACCGACGCGAAGCCATGTGCCTCCGCAATGACCACCGCCCTGCCGGTTTTGCGGACGGAGGTGGCGACGGTTTCGTCGTCGAACGGCACAATGGAGCGCACATCAATGACCTCCAACGACCGCCCTTCCTCGGCGGCCGCAGCAGCTGCAGCCAGCGCCGTGGGCACGGAGGGGCCGTAGGCGATCAAGGTCGCGTCGGTTCCGGAACGGGCGACGGCGGCGCGGCCCTCGCTGGAGGTGCCCGCCTGCATGTTCACGGTGTGCTGCCCGCGGAGCTGCTCCACATTGATCAGCTCCTTGGACCAGTACAGCTTCTTCGGCTCCACGAAAATGATGGGGTCATCGGAGTCGATCGCTTCCCGGAGCATGCGGTAGCCGTCGGCCACAGTGGCCGGCGCATACACCTTCAGCCCGGCGGTGTGGGCGTAGTAAGCCTCGGAGGAATCGCAGTGGTGTTCCACTCCGCCGATCCCGCCGGCGTAGGGGATGCGGATCACCAGGGGCAGCGTGACGGCGCCCCGGGTGCGGTTGTGCATCTTCGCCACGTGGCTGACAATCTGCTCAAATGCGGGGTAGGCGAAGGCGTCGAACTGCATTTCCACCACCGGCCGCATGCCGTTCATGGCCATTCCCACGGCCATGCCCACAATGCCCGACTCGGCGAGCGGGGTGTCGAAGCAGCGCTGCTCACCAAATGTTTTGCTCAACCCGTCGGTGATGCGGAAGACCCCGCCCAGCACGCCCACGTCCTCGCCAAAGACGATGACCGAGCTGTCAGCATGCATGGCATCAGCCAAGGCCGTATTGAGGGCTTTGGCGAAGGTGGTCGGCTGGGGACCGTCCCCGGATGCACCTGCTTTGGCGGCGGCCCTTGCCGTGGCGGCACTGACATTGCCATTGGCTTCGGAGGACGTGGTGACGGTGGGGCTCATGATGGGGCCTCTTCCCGGGAAAGTTCCTCGGCGAGCATGGCCGACTGCTCCCTCAACTGCCGGGTGGGGGAGGAGAAGACGTACTTGAAGAGGTCCTGGGGATCAACGGCGACGTCCGTGTTGAGGCCATCACGCAGCTGCGCGGCAACCGCTTCGGCGCGGCCGGCTATCCGGGATTCCGTGTCCGCATCCAGCAGGCCCCTGCCGGCGAGGTAGCTCTTCATGCGGGTCAGCGGGTCCTTTGCCAGCCACTGCGCAACTTCGCTGTCCTGGCGGTAGCGGGTGGCGTCGTCGGCATTGGTGTGTGCCTGCATCCGGTAGGTGTGCGCCTCCACCAGCAACGGACCGCTTCCTTCACGGGCGAGGGCCACTGCCCGGCCCAGCACTGCCAAAAGCGCCACCAGGTCATTGCCGTCCACGCGCTCGCCGGCCATGCCGTAGCCCACGGCCTTGTGCGCCAGCGACGGCGCCACCGACTGATGTGCCAGCGGCACCGAGATGGCGTACTTGTTGTTCTGCACAAAGAAGATCACGGGGAGTTTGAACACGGCGGCGAAGTTCAGCGCCTCGTGGAAGTCACCTTCACTGGTGGCGCCGTCCCCGCACATGGCCAGCACCACCGTCTGCTCCCCGCGCAGCTTGGCGGCATGGGCCACGCCCACGCCGTGGAGCAGCTGCGTGGTCAGGGGCGTGGACAAGATCCCCACCTGGTGTTCGTGGGGGTCATAGCCGCCATGCCAGTCGCCGCGGAACAGGGTCATGACTTGCACGGGGTCAACCCCGCGGACCATGGCGGCCACCGAATCCCGGTAGGTGGGGAACATCCAGTCGCCGCGGGCCAGGCACAGTGCCGCGGCCACTTGGCAGGCCTCCTGCCCGTGGCTGGAGGGGTAGACGGCCATGCGTCCCTGCCGGACCAGCGCCGAATTCTGATCATTGATGCGCCGGCCCACCACCAGATGTTCGTACGCCGTCATCATCTGTGCATCGCTGGGAAGCTGATATTCATGGCCCGGTTCGGTGCCCTGCGCATCCGGGGGAAGCAGTGAACCGTGCTGATCCACCATGTGAATGGGATGCCGTGCCGGGAGCATGTAGTCCTCCACGGAAACACCGAACTTGTACGTGGATCCGGCCGCGGTGCCGGCGGCGGGGGGATCCGGATTTTCCTGGGATGCCTGGTGCTGTGCGGAGATCATCGTCGGTCCGTCCTGGGCTGGTCAGTATTTCCTCCCAGTATGGCCAGAGAAGTCATTCGTCACCAGAGCGGCCGAGAATTGAAGATTTTTCCCGCCAATAATCGGCGTTTGGAAGACAACTGCCGGATTTGAGGTGCCTTTTGTGCTGTTTGAAAGACGGATGGCTGCTCCAGTGTCACCAACCTCATGGCCGGGTACAGCTAGTGGGCGGTGTGGAGCCCTTCAAACATGATGGTGATGACGTCGTCGGCCAGCTTTTCAGGGGGGAGCGACCCACCTGGTTTGTACCATTCGACGATCGAGTTGATGGTGCCGAACAGGAGCCGGGCCACGGTGCGGGGGTCAATGTCCCCGCGCAGCGAGCCTTCGTCCCGGGCCGCCGAGATGAGCTCCGCCACCGCGTGGTCGAATGCCCGGCGGCGTGCCAGGGCGTCCCGTTCAATCTCCGTGTTTCCGCGCAGGCGCAGGAGCAGGGTGACAAACGGCAGGCGCTCCACCAGCACTGCCACCGTCTGCCGCAGCACAAATTCAAGCCGCGCGTCAGCGGCGCCGGAGGTGGCTTCGGCCTGCTCCAAAATCGCCTCAAGACCATCCAATGCCACGTCCAGCGCACGCTTGAGCAGCTCGCCTTTGGACTGCACGTGGTGGTAGATCGCCGACTTCGAGATTCCCAGATTTTCGGCCAGAATGCCCATCGACGTGGCGTCATAGCCGTGCCGGTTGAAGACGTCGACGGCGATGCGCAGCACCGATTCCTGGTCATAGCCGGGCCGGCCACGCTTGGCAGTGGTTGCTGAAGGGGACATGGTGGCTATTTTCTCACGGGTGCTTGCTGGGCGTGGACGGGCGGATCCGTTGCGGTGCAGCTCAAGGTCTCGGCCACGGAGGGTGCATGCGGCGCAGGAAGGGCCATGGTGTCCTACGTCTTGGCAATGGTCCGGCTGCGGCCACGGAACTCGGCAATGAGTTCCCCCGGGTTGTTGGTACGTGGCTGCGCATTGGCGGCGAATATTTGTATGTCGTACAGCCCGCTGCGGCCCACGCGGGATCTGCGGTCTGCAACGGCGGTGAGCATTTGGCCGAGGTGCGCCGGTTTGAGGAAGTTGATGTCGACGCCGGCTGCAACGGTGATGTTGCCGGCGTCGCCGGGCCCGGGGTTCACCGGGTTGCAGGCCAGGGCGAACGCGCTGTCGGCCAAGGCGAAAATCATGCCACCGTGGGCCATGCCAAATCCGTTGAGCATTTCCTGCCGGAGCGTCATGCGGATGGTGGCATGCCCGTCGCCCAAGGCGAGGACTTCAATGCCCATCCATTTGGAGGCGTGGTCATTTTCCAAGAGGGGATGGCTTGCTCCTGAAAGAGCTGCTTCAACCATGCGTCATCGCCTTTAGCATTATTTACCGAATGTTCATTAGGTAATCTCAGATGCAGGCTGCTGTCAAGGAAACTACGGTTTGCGGCATCTGCCAAGACCCGCTGGCGGTTCCACTTTTTATGTTCCATCTCAGTCAGCAGATGGGTGCCGCGACGGTGGTGGGGGTGCCGCCGTGATGATGATCCGGCCATCACGTGGCGGTGGTGTAGGCATGGGGCCCATGAGCGGTCCATGCTTAGCGCGTGTCCTCATCTTCGAAGATGAGGAACGTCTGGGTATCGAGCACCCCGGACATTGACTGCAGCTGATCAAAAACTATCCGTCGCAAGTCGTTGTTATCAATGCCCCGCACGAGCAATATCACATCGAAATCACCTCCCACCAGAGCGATGTGCTCAACCTCGGGAACAGAGCGGAGCTCCTTTTTCAGTTCCCGCCAAGCGTGCTGCTTAACCTTCAGGGTGATGTACGCCGACGATTTCCGGCCGCTTTTAAGTGGATCCACCAAGGCGGTGAATTTAGTCAGAACCCCCTCGGCCGTCAGCCGGGCGATTCGGGTATAGGCGTGGGCGCGGGAAATATGCACATTTTCGGCCACCTGTGTAATGGACATCCGGCCGTCCCGGGTGAGCTCGGCCAAAATTTCGCGATCCACTTGGTCCAGGGCGGTCTGGGGCGGCAGGTCCTCTTCGTCAAGCATTCCTGCGGCGTTCCGTCAAACATAGATAAACATCCACGGCATCTTCCGGTTCTGCTCGCTGTAGCGGCTCTTGTGGTGGGTGGGATCTGGATTCCCCGAGAGGGTCTTCTGCCGCCGTTCGGGCGGCACTTCCCATGAGAATAACCGATGCGCAGTTCTTTGTAGTGCGGCAGCCCCAGGTGATTTGTTGGATGATGCCTGATCGCCCGGGCATGGCCACATCCGTGGCCGCCACCGATGCCTGGTTTGTCCTGGCCCCGGACCAAAGCAATGTGTGCTTGACCGCGGCCATAAAAAGTTTGTGAGAGCGCTCTCTTGACACCTGTGATTGGTATCACCTAAGCTTCATAACTATTCAAGAGAGCGCTCTCACGGATGGACCGGGAGAGTAGTAAACGCATACAAAGGAGTACTCGTGAACTTCTCACGATTTAAAAAAATCTCTGCGATTGTGGGGGTGGCATCCCTTACTTTCGCCGTCGCCGGCTGTGGGGGAGGCAAGACCGACACCGAGCAGGCCGCCAGTGTGGACAATCCCGTCAAGTTGTCCGTGACCACCTTCGGACAGTTCGGCTACGACGATCTGTATGCCGAATACGAGAAGCAAAACCCCGGCGTGACCATTGAGGCCAACAACATTGACGGCAGCGCCAATGCCCGGGTGGATGCCTTCACCAAGCTCGCAGCAGGCTCGGGTCTCAGCGACGTGGTGGCCGTTGAGGAAGGCTGGCTCGGCCAGATCATGGAGGTCTCGGATAAGTTTGTGGACCTGAACGAGTACGGCGCCGCAGACATCAAGGACAACTGGGTTGACTGGAAGTTCGAGCAGGGAACGGACCCCGACGGGCGCGTGGTGGGCTACGGCACCGACATTGGCCCCCAGGCCCTGTGCTTCAACAGCGAACTCTTCAAGGCAGCTGGCATGCCCACCGACCGCGAGGAAGTGGCCAAGCTCTTTGGCGGCGACGACGCCACATGGGAGACCTACTTCGACTTGGGCCGCAAGTACAACGAGGCCACCGGCAAGGCCTGGTACGACCAGTCGGCCTTCGTCTGGAACTCCATGGTGAACCAGATGGATGAGGGCTACTACACCGCTGACGGTGAGCTGAACATCGAAGGCAACGAGGCAATGCGCGCACAGTTCAACCTCCTTGCCGAGGGCACCGCCAATGGCTTGTCCGCGAACCAGAAGCAGTTCGACTGGGGCAAGGGCAAGGGCTTCGTTGACGGCTCCTTCGCCGTCCACGTCTGCCCCGCCTGGATGCTCGGCACCATCAAGGAACAGCTGGAGTCCGCCGGTGGCGGTGTCCAAACCGGTTGGGATGTTGCCGACGTCTTCCCCGGCGGCGCCTCCAACTGGGGAGGAGCCTTCCTCTCCGTCCCCGAAAGCTCCGAGCACCCTGCAGAGGCCGCAAAGCTGGCAGCATGGTTGACCGCCCCGGAACAAATGGTCAAGCAGTCCGCCGCCGCAAACAACTTCCCGAGCACGCTGGAAGCCCAGGAAAAGATTGTGGAAGCAGCCGTACCCAACGAGCTCTTCAATGACGCCCCCTACGGTGCCATCTTCTCCTCCCGCGCCGAAGGCGTCGTGGCCCAGTTCAAGGGCCCTCAGGATTCCGTGATCCAGGAGAACGTGTTTGCACCTGCCCTGAAGATCCTGGATTCAAAGTCCGGAACGGCCGACGAAGCCTGGAATGAGGCCGTCACCCTCCTCAACGAACTCGTTGTGAACAACTAGCCACACTGGCCGTGGGGCCTCCGCGGCAAGCGGAGGCCCCCTCATTGAGTCTGGAACCGTCATGACCGCCACCTTGAACCGCCCTGCTGCCAGCGGATCCGTTGTCAGCAAAGCCACACCCACCTTCCGTCAGCGCCTCAACGTCCTTGACGTGAAGGCATCCCCCTACCTCTACATTGCTCCGTTCTTCATCCTCTTCGCGCTGGTGGGCCTGTTTCCCCTCGGCTACACCTTCTTCGTCTCGCTCTTTGACTGGCACCTGCTGAAGGGCCAGGGCGAGTTCGTCGGACTGCAGAACTTCGTGGAGGTGCTCCAGGACCGCTTCTTCTGGAACTCGCTCTTCAACACCATGAGCATCTTCGTGCTCTCAACCATTCCGCAGATCACCGTGGCCCTGGCCATCGCTGCCGTGCTGGACCAGAACCTGCGGGCCAAGACGTTTTGGCGCATGAGCATCCTGCTCCCGTACGTGGTCACACCCGTCGCCGTCGCCCTGATCTTTGCGAACATGTTCGGCGAGCAGTACGGACTGATCAACAACATCCTGGAGAGCTTCGGAATTGAGCGCATTCTGTGGATGGAGGAGACACTGCCAAGCCACATTGCCATCGCCACCATGGTGAACTGGCGCTGGACCGGCTACAACGCCTTGATCCTGCTGGCAGCCATGCAGGCCGTGCCCCGCGACATTTACGAATCCTCCGCCCTTGACGGGGCGGGACCGTTCCGCCGTTTCTTCAGCATCACGCTGCCGAGCATCCGGCCCACCATGATCTTTGTGGTCATCACCGCCACGATCGGCGGGCTGCAGATCTTCACCGAACCCAAGCTCTACGATCCGCGCACAGCGGGGGGAACCGGCAAGCAGTTCCAGACCACCGTGCTGTACCTGTGGGACATGGCGTTTCAGCGCAGCAACTTTGGCAAGGCGGCCACCGTCGCCTGGCTGCTGTTCATCATCATCATCCTGTTCGGCATTGTGAACTACCTGATCTCACGCAAAATCGCCACCACCGGCGATGCGCGGGGAGCGGGCAAGGCCCGTGGCGGCTTCCGCCGCAAGCGCTCCACGGCTCCGGCCATGGTGCTCCCCGGCGTCGGTTCCCAGCCGCCTGCACCGGCGGCCGATCCGGCTCCCGAGCTGGGCGGGGCCGAAACAGCAGCAGACACAACCTCCAGGAGTGGACAATGACCGCCATCGAGATGAAGACCCGGCGGGCACCACTGCCGGGCCCCAGGTCCCAGACCATGCGGAAGAGGATGTTCGGCAATGGCCGGCGTCCCGGTTTCCTCACCTACGGGCTGCTGATCGCGTTTTTTGCGGCGTCCGCCTACCCGCTTTGGTGGTCGGTGATCATTGGCAGCCGCTCCAACGAGGCGCTCGGGCAGACCTGGCCACCGCTGTTTCCGGGCGGGAACTTCTGGACCAATGTGGGCGAGGTATTTGACACCGTCCCGTTCTGGCTGGCCCTGGGCAACAGCGTGCTGATTTCAGGCACCATCACCATCTCGGTGGTCATGTTCTCCACCCTTGCCGGCTACGCCTTCGCCAAGCTGCGTTTCCGTGGCCGCAACGGGCTGATGGTCGCCGTCGTCGCCACCATGGCCATCCCCACCCAGCTGGGCATCATCCCTTTGTTCATGGTGATGCAAAAGTTCGGCTGGACCGGGGAAATTGGCGCCGTTATCATCCCCACCCTGGTGACAGCCTTCGGGGTGTTCTTCATGCGCCAGTACCTGGTGGATGTGATCCCGGACGAGCTGATTGAATCCGCACGCATGGACGGTGCCTCCATGATCTCCACCTTCTGGCACGTGGCGCTTCCCGCCGCGCGGCCGGCCATGGCGATCCTGGGACTGTTCACCTTCATGACCGCGTGGACCGACTTCCTCTGGCCCCTGCTGGTGCTCGAGGCCGGCAACCCCACCCTGCAGACGGCGCTGAGCCAACTGCAGTCGGCCCGCTACGTGGACTACTCGATTGTCCTGGCCGGCGCCGTCCTGGCCACCCTCCCGCTGCTGGTGATCTTCGCCGTCGCGGGACGTCAACTTATTTCCGGAATCATGCAAGGAGCAGTGAAGGGCTAATGCCACTCGATCCAAAACCCACCCCCACCCCGTCAGGCAGGACGTGGCCCGAAGGCTTCCTCTGGGGCTCGGCCACGGCCGCGGCACAGGTGGAAGGAGCCAGCCACGAGGGCGGCAAGGAAGACTCCGTGTGGGACGCCTTTGCCCGCGTGCCCGGCGCCATCGCCCACGGCGACACGCTCAAGGACGCCGTGCAGCACTACCACCGGATGCCCGCGGACGTCGCCATCATGAAGGACCTCGGCCTGGACTCCTACCGCTTCTCCACCAGCTGGTCCCGGGTCCGGCCCGGGGACAGGGGACCGAACACCGAAGGCCTGGACTTCTACTCACGGCTCGTGGACGAACTCCTCAATGCCGGGATCCTGCCCTGGCTGACCCTGTACCACTGGGACCTGCCCCAGGCACTTGAGGAAAAGGGCGGCTGGGCCAACCGCGACACCGCCCACCGCTTTGTGGACTACGCGAACGACGTCTACTCCGTCCTCGGTGACCGTGTGCAGCACTGGACCACCTTCAACGAGCCGTTCTGCTCCTCGCTTTTGGGCTACGCGGCCGGCGTGCACGCGCCCGGCCGGCAGGAGCCGGCCGCGGCCGTCGCCGCGGTCCACCATCAGCACCTGGCCCACGGCCTGGTGGTCAACGAACTCCGTGCCCGCGGCGCCCAGCAGCTGGGCATCACGCTGAACCTGAGCAACTCGATCCCGCGTGATCCAAACGACCCAATTGACCTTGACGCCGCACGCCGCTTCGACTCGTTGCAGAACCGGATCTTCCTTGATCCCATCCTGCAAGGTGCCTACCCCGAGGACACCCTGGCGGACCTCGAGCAGTTCGGCATCCGGGACGTCATCCAGCCCGGGGACCTGGAGATCATCAGCGCCCCCATCGACTTCCTTGGCGTCAACCACTACCACGATGACCTCATCAGCGGCCATCCGCTCAACGAGGGCGGCGACGGCCACTCCGGCGGCGCCACCCGCCCCACGTCGTCGTGCTGGATTGGTTCGGAGGACATTTCCTTCCCGAGCCGCGGCCTGCCGCGCACGGCCATGAACTGGGAAGTCAACCCGGACGGGCTGCGCAAACTCCTGGTGCGCCTCGGTGCGGAATACCCCGCCCTTCCACCGCTGTACATCACCGAAAACGGGGCCGCCTACGAGGACGTCGTCAGTTCCGACGGCGCGGTCCACGACGTCGAACGCACCAAATTCATCCTGGACCACATTGCCTCGGTGGGGGAGGCCATCGACCAGGGCGCGGACGTGCGCGGCTACTTCGTGTGGTCCCTGCTGGACAATTTTGAATGGTCCTGGGGCTACGGCAAACGCTTTGGCGTGGTGCGGGTGGACTACGACAGCTTTGAAAGGACGGTGAAGGACAGCGGACTGGCCTACGCCCAGCTCATTGCCGCGGCGAAAGCCGCCTCGCTCGCCCCCGCAAACGCCTAAAGTAAGTTCCGAGGCATACTTTTCGACGTTCCGGAGATCACCATGATGCATGACGCCCGCGGGCCCCGACCCATCCCCACCCTTGAGATGGTTGCTGAATTGGCAGGGGTCTCGCGGGCCACCGTGTCCCGTGTGGTCAATGAAAGCCCCCGCGTGAAGCCCGAACATGTGCAGGCGGTGAAAAAAGCTGTTCATGCCCTTGACTACACGCCCAACCGGGCCGCCAGGTCCCTGGTTAAGCGGCGGGCCAACGCCGTGACGCTGATTGTGCCGGAGTCGACGTCGAAGGTCTTCGCGGATCCCTTCTTCGCCTCGGTGGTGCAGGGCATCGCCAGGTATTTGACCACCACCGACTACACCCTGAACATGGTCATTTCCTCGGAGTCGACGCCGGAGAAGACCCGCAGTTTCCTTTTGGGCGGCAATGTGGACGGCGTACTGGTGGTGTCCCACCACAGTGGCGACCGCACCTGGACGCAGCTGCTGGGTTCGCTGCCCATGGTGTTTGCCGGCCGTCCCCTGACCGGCGGGGAGGAAAGCTACTATGTGGAAACCGACAACGAGCAGGCGGCCTACGGGATCAGCCGGCTGCTGACCGAAAGTGGCCGCAAACATGTGGCCACCATTGCCGGGCCCCAGGACATGCCTCCGGGAGTGGACAGGCGCGCGGGTTGGCTCACGGCCATGCGGGAGGCGGGGCTCGGCGAAGAACTGCAGGAATACGGTGACTTTTCCCTGCTGTCCGGGACAGCTGCCATGAACCGGCTGCTGGACCGCGGCGTGCCCATTGACGCGGTCTTTGCGGCAAACGACCAAATGGCGGCAGGCGCCTACACCGCCATCAAAAACAGGGGCCTGCGGATACCCCAGGACATTGCGGTGGCCGGCTTTGACGACGATTCCTTTGCCACAGCCGTCACCCCGCCCCTGACCACCGTGCACCACCCCATCGAGGAACTCGGCGAGAAAATGGCGCGGACCCTGGTCAAACTCATTGAAGGCAAAGCCACCGAACGCGTGACCCAAATATCCACCTCGCTGGTGATCCGCGAGTCCGTCTGACTTTTTCCGCCCGGCAAGCCTGCTGGTTCCTGCATGCCCGGGGCCGGCCCATTGCCCTTTTCTGCACTGGAAAGATCCTCTGATGCACCTGAACCCTGCCACGAACATTTCCCCTGTCACCGCCACGGGCCGTCCCATCCGTTGGGGAGTGATTGCCACCGGCTCGATTGCCCAGCGGGTGGTGCATGATCTTGCCCTCCTTCAGGACGCGGTTTTGCATGCCGTCAGCTCCCGGTCCGAGGCATCCGCCCGTGACTTTGCCCAAAACTTTGGCTTCACCAGTTCCTACTGGGACTCGGCGGAGGGTACAGGCATTGAGCGGTTGCTGGCGGATCCGGAGGTGGAGATCGTTTACATTGCCACTCCGCATGTCCAGCACCACGCGGCAGCGCTTGCGGCCCTGACGGCGGGCAAGCACGTCCTGTGCGAGAAGCCCCTCACCATGGATGCAGCACAGGCCCGTGAACTTGCCGAGCTGGCGCAGGCCCGGGGGCTGTTCCTCATGGAAGCCGTGTGGACTCGCTTTCTCCCCAGCTTCCGCCGCGCCGTGGAAATTGTGCGCGGGGGTGAAATTGGCCAGCCGCGCTGGATCCAGGCCGATCTGGGGTTCGCGCCCGCCTTTGACCCCGGGGCCCGGATCTGGGATCCGGCCGCCGGCGGGGGAGCGCTGCTGGATTTGGCAATATATCCGTTGACGTGGGCGTTGGCCATGCTGGGCGAGCCCAGCGGCATGGCAGCCAGCGGCACCCTCACCCCGGACGGGATCGACCTGCAAAATTCCCTGTCCCTGGCCTACGACGGCGGTGCGCACGCCCAGCTCACCACCTCCATCGGCGCCGAATGCCCCAGCATTGTTTCCGTGGCCGGCACGGAAGGCTGGCTGCAATCTGCTGCGCCGCTGTTCAATCCCGCAGAACTCATTATTCAACCGCGTCAGGGCACCTTGCGGAAGGAGACCTTTGAGGTGGTTGGCAACGGCTTCAGCTACGAACTGCGCGAAGTGACGCGTTGCCTGCAGGCCGGACTCACTGAGAGCCCTTTCATGACCGTCAAGGAATCCGTTGACATGATGGAGCTGCTGGATGAGGCACGCCGGCAAATGAAGGTGCGCTACCCCAGCGACCCCTGATGGCCGGTGGGCGCGGCTCCGCTGGCGGATTGAGGCGGATCGCCGCCGCAACGGCGAGGGACGGGGGCGTGGCTGCACACCATTGTGAAGCGGCGCCGAAGGCGGCGTTTAGTGGGAGGGTTGCAACGCCCGGGACGATGCTGGCGGCCACCTTTTACTGTAGTGCTTTGAAGGCGAAGGCTGGCCGCAGCCGAAGAAGTGAAGGCGCGGTCAACGTCCGACGACGAAGGTCTCGATCGCTGTGGCTGCGGCACCCCTGGCCCACTCGGCGAAGCTCACGGTCTGGACTTCGAGGTCCACGGGCGTTGCGCGGCTGTTTCGGTGCTCGGTGATCCCGCGGTCCAGCGCCTCCCGATGAGCCAGTGCAAGGCCAACGCCGTCGCCGGTCAAAATGATCTTTTTCGGCAGCGCCAGATTGGCAACCGACGCAATGAGTTTGCCCAGGCCGTATGCCGCGGTCTCAGCGATTGAGGCGGCGGCCGGATCTGTTTTGGAGAGCGTCAAAAGCTCTTCGTGGCTCACGTCCGCGTCGAGGGCCAGCCGGGCTCGAGCCAGCATGGCCTTCGTGGTGAGCAGGCTCTCGGCACATCCCGTGTGCCCTTGCGCGCATACTCCACCGCCGAGGCCGAGCGGAAAGTGAGTGATTGTGCTGAGGCCGGGATCCGGCCCCTCAAGGATGCCGGAACCAGCAACGAGGCCATAACCAATACCCGCGCCAATGGTTATCAGTGCGAAGTGATCACAGTCCTTCGCCGCTCCGAACCAGCGCTCAGCACGGACAAGGGACAGCACGTCGTTGTCGACGACGATCGGGAGCTCGAGCCGTTCCCGGAGCAGCGCGCCAAAATCGACATCCCTCCACCCCAGAAGCGGCGAATCCACCACGAGGGTGTTGCGTACCACCTGAGCACCCAAACTCACCCCAAGGGCGCGAATGGGGCGCCCCTTCTGACTTAGATCCCGCAGAACTTCGGCGATCTGGTCTGCGACCACACTTGGCTCAAGGCTCGAAAGGTGCCGCGAAGTCTCCTCGATCATTTGGGCCCGCAAGGTGGTGACAACTGCGTGGAGTGTGCTGTCGGTGATTTTGACTCCGACATAGAAATCACGCCCGAGCTCAAGGTCGAGTGGCTCCTCCGGCCGGCCAATTCCTGGGCGGCCGGACGCGGGCCGCTGCACCAGCGCGCGTTCAACGAGAAGCCCGGCCTCAAGCAAAGGACTTGCCACCCGCGTCACTGTGCCAGGGGATACGCCCAAGCGGGCCGCGAGCTGCTTTCGGCTCAGTGGCCCGTGCAACAGAACGTCGATGGTGACTGCGTGCTGCAAACCCTCAAGCGGAAGTCTCAAGTCCTGCTGCATCTGTTCCTCTCTGAGCCCAACTACCGCCCCGATAATATCAGCGAAAGTACCGCAATTAGTTGATACAAACAAGTTAGTAGGCGAGGTTGACATGGAAAAAAGCCGATTATCCAATCTTTTCGCCGATCAGGGGTTGACTTAGTTTTGTGGCACAACTAACTTATTGGTATCCCAACCACTCACACCGGCGCCACTGTGGCCGCCAAAGGAGTCGCAATGACGCAGTTATCCGGGTCCGTCGCAGAGCCGACGGCAGCCACCACAGGGTCGGTTTCACCAGTGGTCCATCTGCGTAACGGAGGTGTGAGTCTGGTTCTTGACCTCAGCGGCGGGCGGCTTCCCGTCATTCTGTACTGGGGAGGGGACCTCGGCCCGCTGAGCGACACCGAGCTTGCGAATGTCGCCCTCGTATCCATCCCCTCGGTGGTGCCCAATGATCTCGATGTTCCCGAGCTGGTGGAGGTTCTTCCGCTGGCCTCGGGCGGGTGGCGGGGCATCCCCGGCCTCTCTGGGCACAGCACTTCCGGCACCGACTGGACGCCACTTTTCGTGGCACAGTCGGTGAACGCGGACGCCTCGGCAATCACCGTGTCCGCCTCCGACGACGACGCCGGGCTCGCCGTTGTGATCGACGTCGAGTTGCTTGCAAGCGGTCTGGTCCGCCAGCGTGCGACGGTGACACGCACCGGCTCCGGCGAGTTCAACTTGGATGGACTCCATCTCACTCTTCCCGTTCCTCGGCGTGCAAGTGAACTGCTTGACCTCGCTGGCCGCTGGGGGCGTGAGCGCTCACCACAGCGCATGCCATTTTCGGTTGGCTCGCACCAGCGCGACAGCCGTCGCGGACGCACCGGCACCGACGCATCCACGATCCTCGCCGCCGGCACCCCGGCTTTTGGATTCAATACGGGCGAGGTGTGGACCATGCACGTCGCCTGGAGCGGAAACCACCGTGAGTACGCCGAGCGTCTTTCCAACGGCACAGCATTGCTCGGTGGTGGCGAACTCCTTCTCTCCGGTGAAGTGCGCCTCTCCACAGGTGACCAGTACCAGAGCCCCTGGGTTTACGGCTCCTGGGGTCGTGGACTCGACGAGGCTGCCGCCCGGTTCCATGATCACCTCCGCTCACGCCCGAGCCACCCGTCCTCGCCGCGGAAGGTTGTACTTAACACTTGGGAAGCCGTCTACTTCGATCACAACCTTGAGCGCCTGACCGAGCTGGCGGTCTCCGCGGCCCAGGTCGGGGCCGAGCGCTTTGTGCTTGATGACGGATGGTTCCTGCACCGTCGTGACGACAGCGCAGGCCTCGGCGACTGGTACGTCGATGAAACGGTGTGGCCAGGAGGGCTCGAGCCCCTCATCACTGCTGTGACCGGGCTGGGGCTTGAGTTTGGTCTATGGGTTGAGCCTGAAATGATCAACCTTGACTCCGATCTCGCCCGCGCACACCCCGAGTGGATTTTGTCTCCATCAGGCCGGCTGCCCGTGCCCTCACGCAACCAGCAGGTGCTCGATTTGGCGCATGCTGATGCCTACTCCTACATCCTCGAACGCCTCAGTGAGCTGCTTGAGAGCTACAGCATCGGTTACCTCAAGTGGGA
Source organism: Specibacter sp. NPDC057265 (assembly GCF_042668835.1). Taxonomy (NCBI): domain Bacteria; kingdom Bacillati; phylum Actinomycetota; class Actinomycetes; order Micrococcales; family Micrococcaceae; genus Specibacter; species Specibacter sp. NPDC057265. Next base: position 8,601 of record NZ_JBHUYE010000017.1, on the reverse strand, counting down.
CCACAACCGTGACCTGCTTGAGGCCGCGCACTCCACAACCGGAGCAGCTGGCGTGCACGAGCACACCCTGGCCCTTTATCGGCTGCTCGACGAGCTGCGGGAGCGTCACCCCGGTGTTGAGATTGAGTCGTGCTCATCCGGTGGTGGCCGTGTCGACCTTGGAATCCTCGAACGCACGGACCGGGTCTGGGGCAGCGATGTCATCGACCCGCTCGAGCGTCAAACCATCCAGAGATGGACCGGGCAACTCATTCCACCGGAGCTCGTTGGTTCCCACGTGGGCTCGCCGACAGCGCACACCACGAGCCGTACGCAGAGCCTGTCGTTCCGCGCGGGAACGGCATTGTTCGGGCACTTTGGCATTGAATGGGACATTGCCTCGGCCTCGGAGGACGACAAAAGCGAACTCGCCGCATGGGTTGCCCTCTATAAGGAAGTGCGGCCGCTTTTGCACACGGGCAAGGTCGTCAGAGCTGATGGACTCGACGAATCGGCGCTCCTGCACGGCGTGGTCTCAGCCGGCCAGGACGACGCCCTCTTTGCGTACGTGCAGCTGGCGACCCCGCTGACCGCCATCCCCGGCACAATCCCACTGCCGGGCCTGGACCGTGACACCGTATACGAGGTCACGGTCCAGGCCCCCGGGGGCAACCCGCGCCGCCGCTCACACACCCCGGCGCCCTGGACTGCGGAGGCCCCACTCCGTTTGACCGGCCGCGTCCTTGGCCAAATTGGCGTGCAGGTGCCCGCACTTCACCCCGAGCAGCTTCTCCTGCTCCGCGTTCGAAAGGTCCACTGATCATGGCGACAGTGCCAGTGCTGGAAGTGAAATCCACCCCGCCACGCCAACCGGCGGCATCCGCCCGCCCAAATCGCAGCCGCGCAACCCGGCGTCAAACCTGGTGCGCCATGGCGTTCATCGCACCCTCGCTGCTCGGTTTTGCAGTGTTTTATTTCTGGCCGACGCTGCGGGGCATCTACCTCAGCTTCACGGACTACGACGTGTTCACCGACCCGGTGTGGGTGGGATTCGAGAACTACACCCGTCTTTTCAAAGACGAGACATTCTGGAACTCCGCGCTTGTCACCCTGGAGTATGTTCTCATCAACATCACGCTGCAGACTGTCCTCGCATTGGGACTCGCAGTGCTGATCCACAGACTTACCCAGTCGACTTTCCTGCGCAGTGTTGTCGTTGCACCCTACCTCGTGGCCAATGTGGTTGTGGCCCTGGTGTGGTTTTGGATGCTCGACTACCAGATCGGAATTGTCAACCAAGGAATCGAGTGGCTTGGAGGAAACGCCATCGCCTTCTTTGGAGATGAGACCTGGGCCATTCCAACGATCGCGCTCGTCAACACATGGCGCCATGTGGGTTATACGGCGCTATTGATCTTCGCCGGACTGCAAATGATTCCCAAGGATGTGTACGAGGCGGCGCGCACCGACGGGGCATCCGAGTGGAAGATGTTCTGGAAAATCACCATTCCCCTGCTGCGCCCGGTACTTGCCCTTGTGCTGGTCATCACCATGATCGGATCCTTTCAAGTGTTCGACACGGTGGCCGTAACCACAAATGGCGGGCCCGCGGATGCCACCCGGGTTGTGCAGTACTACATCTTTGACCTCGCCTTCCAGCGACTTGACTTTGGTTACGCATCCGCAGTGTCCGTAATGCTGCTGCTGGTCCTGGCCATCATCGCATTCATCCAATTGCGCCTCACCCGGGCCAACGAGTCGGATCTCAACTAGGAGCCCCGCCATGACAACAACACTTGCAACACGGCGGCGTGCCCGCCCGCCCATAGGCAAAGTCCTCGCCTGGACCGCCCTGATCGGATTCATCCTGGTTACCCTCTTCCCGTTCTTCTGGATGCTGCGCACCGCCTTTTCGAACGGGGCGGCACTGGCCTCGGATCCGGGCTCACTGCTTCCCGTGGGCTTCACTTGGGGTGCGTTTGAGCGTGTGCTCGGGATCGCCACAACCGGTGAGGCACAAGCCGAGGGAGGCTCAGGGGCAAGCCTGGACTTTTGGGGCTACCTGCTCAACTCTGTGATCGTGGCAACAAGCATCACCCTTGGGCAGGTGTTTTTCGGCGCGCTCGCGGCGTATGCCTTCGCACGGATGCAGTGGCCGGGACGCAACGGCGTCTTCTTTTTGTTCCTGATCGCGCTGATGGTTCCACCGATTTTCACCCAGCTGCCAAACTTTCTGCTCATGCGTGACCTGGGTTTGGTGAACACCTATGCCGGAATCATCCTGCCGTTCTTCTTTATGACCCCGTTCGCCATATTCTTCCTTCGGCAGTTTTTCCTCGGCATCAGTAGTGAGATCGAAGAAGCGGCCCGTTTGGACGGCGCAAGCAACCTGCGCATCTTCTTCCGGATCATTCTGCCAATGAGCACCGGGCCGCTCGCCACCCTCGCAATCCTGCAGTACATCCAGGCCTGGAATGAGTATTTCTGGCCACTGCTTGTCGGTAGCGACAACAGTGTGCGGGTGCTCACCGTCGCGCTCGGAGTGTTCCGGTCCCAGACGCCGCAGGGTGCGCCGGACTGGGCAGGCCTCATGGCCGCCGCCCTTCTTGCGGCGCTGCCAATCCTCATACTCTTCGTGATCTTCAGCCGTAAGATCGTCAATTCAATCGGATTCTCGGGCATCAAATGACATTCACACCTTCACAGACCAGCCGACGTCGTCCCTTTCACCGGGTCACTGCGTCCGCGCTCGCCATCATTGCCGCTGTCAGCCTTTCCGGTTGCACCCAGGGAACCATGTCCAAGGGTGCGTGGGAGGACACCGGCAACCTCAGCTATTGGATGTGGGACTCGAACCAGGTGCCGGCATATCAAGCCTGCGCAAGCGCGTTCGAAGCGAAGAATCCCGACATCACCATCACCATTGAGCAGTACGGTTACGACGACTACTGGAACAAGCTCATGACGTCGTTTGTAGCCGACTCCGCACCGGACGTCTTTGTCGACCACAGCTCAAAGTACGGCGACTACGCGGCGCGGGGACTGATTGAGAACCTCGACGAACTTGTCAAGGAGAACAATATTGACCTGAGCCAATACGTCGACGGCACCATCGACCTTTGGCGCGCAGCCGATGGCCACCAGTACGGAATGCCCAAGGACTGGGACACTGTCGCGATCTACTACAACGAGGAACTCACCGATCAGGCCGGCATCTCGGCCCAGGACCTTGGAACAATGACGTGGAACCCTGACGACGGCGGCAGTTACGAGGACGTGATCGCACACCTTACCGTTGACAAAAATGGGGTGCGCGGGGACGAAGCGGGCTTCGACAAAACCCGCGTGGCCACCTACGGGCTTGGTTTGGATGACTCAGGCGGAGGCTACGGCCAGGTGACATGGTCGATGCTCGCAGCAACCACCGGCTGGACGTACATGAACGAACCCACCTGGGGCAGCGACTTCAACTACGATGACGAACGATTCCAGAGCACCATTGCGTGGTGGCGGGGCCTTATCGACAAGGGTTACATGCCGCCGCTGTCGCAGACCGTTGGCACGGCATTGTCATCGAAAATTCAGGCCGGGTCATACGCGATGGTCACGGATGGCGCGTGGAACATCAATACCTTCGCCAAACTCCAGGGAGTGAAGGTGAACACCGCCCCCACCCCCGTCGGTGTAAATGGCAAGCGGGCCAGCACCTTCAACTCATTGGCGGATTCGATCTCTTCATCATCAAAGAAAAAGGGCGCGGCCTGGAAATGGGTCCAATACCTTTCCTCGCCGGAATGCCAGTCAACGGTCGCTGACGCGGGAGTTGTCTTCCCCTCGCTCTCCGCAGTGGGGGACACAGCATCTGACCGCTTTGCTGAGACCGGTTTCAACATTGACGCCTTCACCACACATGTGGATGACGGAACAACCGTTCTTTTCCCGTTGTCCCAGAACGCCGTCGAAATCAACGCCGTCATGACCAACGCCATGGACAAGGTCATGTCATTTTCCACCGAACCTTCCTCACTCACTGAAGTGAATGAGAAGGTCACCGGCCTCTTAAGCGAGTAGCGTCCCATAACGGCCGCCGCCCACCCTCATAGTTCGAGAGGGCGGGCGGCGGCTTCGGCGTCCACCATCTGGCGAAGCCGCCAGTCACAATTGCCGTTCCCGTGATTATTGGAACGATCAGTTTGCCCTGTGCGTTGTGGCAGGGGGTCTGGGAAAGTTCGTTTTATTCTTACGGCTTGGTCCGCGGGTGGACAAGGCGGACTCGGCGACGGACTGAACCCGCAGACCACCGCCACTCCCATGGACTGGTGAACGTTGTTCCCGGCGCAACAGGTGGGCGTTCCGTGGAGGTGGATTGCGTTTCGCGGGCGGTGTGACAAGCCGCCTCCACGATGGGCACCAAGCCGGTGGCGCAAGGTGTTCAAAGCTTCCCGTTGAGGTACAACCTGAGCAGCAGCGCCTGCATCTCGGGCAGGTACTCGATGGATTCGTACGGCTCGCCCTGGGCGTTGTGCCGCCGTTCCACCACAACGCCCAAAACCTGGGCTAACTTTGATGGCACCCATTTGCCCGGCTCGCCGGCCAATACCCCAACCGCACCCAGCCGTTCATTGAAAACCCGGGCGTTGAGCTCGACGTCCTCGGCACGAAGGTCACCTGAGGCGCGCCAGCTTTTCAAAACCGCGCTCAAAGACACTGCACCGCACCCCGGGCCCGGCATTTCAACCAGTTCCGCCGAAGCGGTGTGTCCGGCCGCGGGCGCAGCGGCCAGCAGCACGGACTCAAGTTCTTCCGTGCCGGCACATGCATCCCCGCGGGAGGTGAATACTGCATCGGAGCGCTGCGCGAACCCGGACATGATGGAAAAGACGTGGCCGTTGTTCCAGCGGTTCGCCGCGGCGAAGACAATGAACAAGTCCTTGGCCCGCGAAACCGCCACGTTCATCAGCTCGGGGTTCGCATCGATGAATCCCGCCTGCGGGCTGTTCTGCCCGTATGCGGCAGAGAACAGGACAATGGGACGCTCAGCCCCCTGCAAACGGTGCGCCGTTCCCACCGTGACCTTTTCCCACAGGCGGTCCGGGAGGCCTGCTGCGGGATCCGCTGCACGCACAGCCTTTTCCAGCTCCCGGCTGATCAACGCAGCTTGGGCGCTGAACGGGGTGACGACGCCGATCAAGGCGTCGTGGGCAACCCGCTTATTAAGGTCAGGTTCCTGGGAATGGTAAACATCAAAAAAGTGGGCGTAATTCTGCACAATCCAGGCGGCAATGGCCTCCGCCTCCTGCTGGTTCCTGCGGCTGGAACCCTGCCGGGAATCATTGGAGCCGGGCACATCCACCCACAGAAAAGGGCCGAAGACGCCGTGGAGCCTTAACGAGTCGGTGCTACGGGTGGCTTTCAACAGGCCTTCGTACAGGAGCGTGTTGCAGAATTCAATGATGTCCGGGTGGCACCGGAAATGCTCGGCAAGAAAAAGTCCCGGTTTCCCGCCGCCATAGCTCCAACTTGAGGCATGAGCCGCCGCGCGCATCAGGCTTGACTGCGCGGAGCACGCCACACCGCGTTCCTGCAAGTCCTCCGACCACTGCTTAAAGGGGATGCCGGCGCTGTGTGCCACTTCGGAGTCTGTCTGCTCGTCAATGGACCACACCGGTGCCAGCTGCTTTTCATCCCCCACCACCAGCACGCGGGCGGCCAGTGCAAAGCTGGGCAGAGCCAAGGGCGTATCCACCTGTCCAGCCTCGTCCACAATCAGCAGGTCGATGCGGCCGGCGTCGAACTTGCCCGGTTCGCCAGCTTTGGCATAGAGCTTGAAATACCTGGGCACTTGATAAACGGTCATCACAAAACAAGGTGTCAGGGCCGCCGCCTGCCACCAGTAACGTTCCATGACGTCCTGGGTGGTCTTCCAACGATTTTCCGGTTCAATGAAGTCGTCGGTGAGCAGCCATTGCGCCTCAAAATAATGCACTGCAAGCCAAAACTCCACATAGCGCAGCGTCACGTCCAGCTTCTCATCAAGCTCTGCCAGCGTCCGGCAGTCCTTCAATGCCGCAACCGCGCTGAAGGATGCCAAGTAGGCGGAGGCCGCCACCTTGTGGCATAACGCAACAAAGGCTTCAGATGGGCCTTGCCGCATCATGACCTCAATCAAGGCGGTCCGGTACTGGTCCACCTCGGTCAGGGCGGCGTGAATGTATTCGAGAAGGTCCGGAATGTCAGTGACCAGGCCAAAGTAAGCCTGGGCGCTGAGAACAAAGTGGTCCTTTGCCCCCGCAAGGTACGCTTCGGCGCTGTATGCGGCGTATGTCTGCCCCTTGTCTGTTTGCTCCACCAGGTACTTCAGCTTTGAGCCCTCAAGCTTTGCCTTGGCGGGGCAATAAACGGCCAGTGAGCGCAGGGCTTCGCCGGTGGATGCCTTGCCGTCGCGCTCCTGCGGCAGCCAGCGCAGGTCCAGCGTTCCGGGCTCGTCCTTGGTCACGGAGGAGAACGAGGAAATGATGTTGGTGACCGCCTGATTGTTGGTGGAGGTGCCCACAATGACGGGCGGGCCCTTTTCCTCCAGCGCGTGCCGGGTCAACAAATTGGCCACGACCGCCTGCAGCATGGTCGTCTTGCCCGTGCCGGGAGGGCCGCTGACTGCCGTGATCTCACTGCCGGAACCGTCCAGGAAGGCGTGGACCGCGCGGCGCTGCGAATCCGTCAGACAAAATCTATCGCTCATGGAGCCGCACGACTTCTTTGCCGCCTGGTACAGCCCGCGGCCTTCATGGATTTCAGCCTCGGGGGACCTTTCCCCGCGCCATCCACCGCATAAGCGGGTCACGGTTGCGGGCAGGACCTTTTGCCGGCCCAGGAAATCGTAGACTTCCAAAAGCCCGGCCACAGCATTGATCCGGTCGTGTTCCTGGATGTAGCACAGCTGGTGTTCAATGTGGTGGCCGCGCTGGCTTTGCTGCGCCGCGTACCCGTCCAGGGTGTCTCCTGCCACCCTCTCGAATAGTCCGGTGGCCACTTCCATGGCGTCGGCAAAGGACTCCGATTGGGACACCTCGGCACTGAGCTCGGAACGTGAGTACTGCCAAAAGCCGCTCAAGGTACCGGCCATGACGCTGCTGCCGCTGACGGAGGGGGAGTGCAGCCGCTCAGAGGGTATCCAGGGCGAAGATGCAGCAGCCAGTTCCGGTTCCAAATGACCGTCCCGGAACAGCTTTGCGGCCAGGAGCAGCAGACCGTGCTGGGCAACTCCGTTCCTGACGGTGTGTTGATTCAGTGATACCAGGGACACCACCACCGAAATTGGTTTGTCCTCATCCCGCGCCGGCGTCGAGGGGCGGGCAGCGTTGGGCGGGTCCTTCGGTGCAGCGCTCCTGTTGCCGGTGTTTTTGTCATGGTGGGCAAACAATTTGGCCGCGTCCGCGGCCGTCAAAACGCCGGTGGCAAGCTGCGTGCTGGGTGTGGACACAAAGGGTGAATCGTCCTGGAAGGTCACCTTCTCCAGCTGCCCGCGCCTAAGGACCTGCGAAAAATAGTCCGCCACCTGGAACGCGTTGACCACATCCACCCCCATTGCCATCCCGGTTCACCAACGTCAGCAACAGTACCGGAGCGAGCCTGCTGCGGCGCCGGATGTTACTTGAATGGGGAAGCAGTTCATTCCGTTTTCCCGCCGGACCTGAACTGAACCCGTTTTTTGGGGAAAACCATGAAACCGCCGGCGGCAGCGAAGGGCAGGCAACCAACATGAGATCGGCTTTGCCGGCCGCCGTCGGTCAAGTCAACGGCGCACGCCGACATCCGGACGGTCAGGGGTCAACATATGGGTTGCTGCCCCTATGGTGCCTGCAGCATTTTGCAACTTTGCGGGAATCACTTTTGTTTTCAGTTTAAGCAGGGGAAGAAAATCTGCCGATCTGGCCGAGATGCCACCGCCAATAATGATCAGCTCGGGGCTGAGCAGGAACTCCAGGTGGGAGAGGTAGCGGTTGAGGTGGCGGGCGTAGTCTGGCCATCCCATTGCGTTGCGTTCCCTGGCTACTGCCGAGGTGGTGACCTCGGCGTCCTGTCCGTCGATTTCCAAGTGGCCGAACTCGGTATTGGGTACAAGGGTTCCGTCCATCACCAGTGCGGACCCTATGCCAGTTCCCAGTGTGATGACGACGACGAGCCCTTTGCTGAGTTTTCCGGCTCCAAACTGGACTTCAGCAAGGCCTGCGGCATCGGCGTCGTTTATGGCGCTGACAGGGCGACCGAGCTGTTCAGTCATGAACTGGTTTACATCCATCCCAATCCAGGAATCACTGATATTGGCGGCGGACCGTGCGATGCCCTGCTGCATGATGGCAGGCGCGGCCACACCCAATGGGAGTCGGCTCCCCAAAGCTGTCTGGGAAGGATCCAAGTCCTGCAGCAATTGGTGGATGGCGTTGGTGACTGCCAACGGCGTGGCAGGCTGCGGTGTGGGAACGGCAGTCAGCGCGGTGGTCAGCTGGCCATTTTCCGTGTTGACCCTTCCGCCTTTGATGGATGTCCCGCCAATGTCAATCCCAATGGAGTGGGCGGGCCAGCCGCTGGCTGGTGGCCGCGGGGGGGCCAACCGGGGGGTGA
>NZ_JBHUYE010000016.1:0-64500 GCF_042668835.1 Specibacter sp. NPDC057265 | reverse complement strand
CGGTGGCTCCCACCCAGGCAGGCGCTGGCCCCCAACGGCAATATCAATGGTTCCCAATGGCAATAATGGGTGGCACCCAACACGCCAAATATTCATCTGACGTTTGGTTAGGGAGCTTGGAGGCGAATAGAGGAAAATTTGGACGATACCGGTCTTCTACTCACTTGCTGGAGACCAACTCGGAAGCCATTTGCTGTGCACCAAAAGAAGTTGGTGGACATGATTGTGACTAAGAAATACATGCACTGGATTCCAGCCTTGGAAACACGCGGATGTCTTCAAAGTCCAGAAAATTTGAAGTATGTGTTCGTCTGGGCTCGTCACACGCAGTTTGCTTAGTACCAGACTTAAAGTGCCTCGAAACCCTAGAGATGCGAGACGTCTCACCGGCTGCAAGTCAATCGGCCGAGGTGTGCTTCAAGTTCAGCAGGATCACAGCGACTTGCTTCCAAGTATTTTCTCGTAACTATGTCTCGAAACCGTTGACCTAAATTAGTGGGTTCACTATTAGTTATGAAACACATCTGAGTGACCAGTGCCGGCTACTGATCCGTTTTCCTTGTTCCGCGGCGGTTCTGGCCGTACACCGGCGATTTGGTACCGCATAATCCGTTGAATCATTATTGGATAGGCGTGTACTAAAACCCCGGCCAAAAGCACCAACACGGCTCCGCGCGGGTACGAATCCGCTGCCGCGATGATCGCTACCACCACAGTCGCGGCAAGACCGATCCCGTGACCTGTTTCTGAAAGCTCAGTGCCACGCAAGAACTGCCGCGGAGCGATAGTGCCATCGCTTTGTCCGCGCATCCTACCGATGACCGCATTCCAGCCCACGCTAGTGAGAAATCGGGACAGCTGCCCTGCCCCTAAGAACCCGAAAATTTTTCGCTCAATAGAGGCAACTTGATAGCGTGGCCGGGCAACATCTACAAGAAGCGGTCCGAAAAGTAGCCCGGTAAACATGAAACCTAACTGGACGACGACCGCATAAACCAGATGGTCAGGGCCGATAGCTGACCACCCCGTGACAGCTATTGCACAACCAACGAGCAGACCGATAACCGGTCCGCACCAACGCTGACATACACGCTTCACCACCTTGCTACCGTTCCATGGAAAAGGTATCCGAAGTCATCTGTACTCCCCCAGTCAGCTGAACAGTGACTCATTCTGCCATCTCGCCGGCGCGTTTGATGGCGCGGTAGACCGTGGAGTGGAACGGGCGACTCCGAAGAGCTCGGCAATTTCAGCCGTCGTATGTGTTCCAGCCCGGTGGATGGAAACTAGGTGGGCTTCCTGCATTGTGGAAAGTTTGGGCTGCTTTCCGCGCAGCTTGCCCTTTGCTTTCGCGACAGCCATGCCCTCACGGGTTCGTGCCCTGATCAGGTCTGCCTCAAATTCGGCCACCATAGCAAGAACATTGAAAAGGAGTCTACCTACAGGGTCAGTGGGGTCATGAACAGAACTGCCAATGCTGAGCTTGACCTCGCGCCGGGTGAGTTCATCAACGATGTCCTTCGCATCGCGCAGCGACCTGGCTAGGCGGTCGAGCTTGGTCACGACCAGGGTGTCCCCTCCCCTGCAGGCTGCCAGTGCTTGGTCCAGCCCTGGCCGCGCCCGATTCGCACCAGTGAGACCCTGATCAGTGAACGTCTTCTCCGGTGACACCCCCAAGGCAAGCAACGCATGTTTTTGAGCGGTGAGGTCTTGGTCATTGGTGGATACACGCGCATATCCGATCAGCATTCCGGTCATGGTTTTGAGCGTACCGGTTAGGCCCCGCCCCATCACCGGTCACTTCATCGGACGGGTCTTACGGGACGTTGGTGGGCCAGGCTTCGCAAGGACGCAGGTCAGGAGCATGTGTGACCGGTCAGGGACCCCCTTACGGAACTGTCCGGAATGCCTTTCCGGACGGGCCCCTGAAGGGACGATGCAACGGCTGAGGCAGATAAGAAGGAGCGCTTGCGGGCTCATTCAAAGCACTCGCTAGCGGCGGTCCGGGAAGTCGCCCTCGTAGTCGTTCCATGTGCCAGCCAGCCCCTGCATTGCCCAAAGTTGTTTCTCCACCGGGGCATCCTTGCCAGCGAAGTCCATCACGATGTAGTTGACAACGAACCCATCTTTCACCGTCGACCCATACTCTTCAGCACTCTTTCGGCTTTCAAACCGGAAATAGTTTGCCTCGGCGGTACTATACGCCTCAACGCAATCGAGCGGGGATGCACACGCCGTTTCTGAGATGTCTTCCGCCTGCGTCGTGACATCGGGTCCGTCATGCTCGGAGTTCACCACATCATGCAGTGTCAGGTTACGTTGCGGATCGAATAGGGAGCACCCGGCCAATGTCGGCATTGAGAATAGAAGGGTAAGGACAATGGCAGAAATTGGGCGTGAATTCATTCTTTTACCCTCTCAGCCTGCGAAGAGCAAAACGCCATACTTAGGGATGATTCCGTCTAACTTTAAGACAGTCCGCAGAAGGTTCCCCCTGCGGGCATGGGGAGCGCTGTGCAAACGTCTTCTGAAATTCTGTGTAGAGCACGTCTGATAAAACGGACTAGTGAACACGACTCCTGTTATTTGTGCACTCGTCTTCTGAAAATGACACTCGCCGAGATCGGCGGCCTGCCCGAAATGCTGGCCCATGTCAGGCAGGAACGCTCGGTGATATCGAAAAGCGAGCGATGTGCTGGTGGCGAGCTTGCCAGCTGGTGATGGCAGGCACAGCCGTCAGCCCGTGGCAATGCCATGGGCTACTCGGCGTCCAGGCTCACGTCGCCTCAAGTCCGTGCACGCTCCAGTCCGCGCAGTTCACGACCTGCCCGCCTTCAGCCGTGATCAGGATCAACGTCCTGCCTCCGCGCATCGTCGCCGTACCGCTGACGCGGAGGTCCCAGGGACGTCGCTCCAGAACCTCCCCGTTGTTGTTGAACCGGAACAGGGAGTTCTTCCCCTCGGGTGGCTCGTGGACCGCGACCCAGGTGTTCGTCACCGGGTCGTGGAGGACATGTCGGAAGTTCTCAGCCATCCTCGCTCGTTCTCGCCCGTCGGAGTCGAGAATGTGTAAGGGCCCGTCCACCTCGGTAACCACCAGATGCTCCCGTCGCTGGCCGCGCACCAAGCCATGTTCAGTCCGGTCGCAATTCGGGACCCCAGCGGATCCAGCGAACGATCCAGCAGGCGGCACCTACTGCAAGCGAGAGGTCCGAAGTCAGCGCGATCATCCTCAACACCCCGCGCAGGGAACGCACTTCCTCCCCGGTCGCTGCCTCCAGCACGCGAGTGGCCCTGCGGAGGTGAGTGACGACTACACGACCTCCAGTCAGCGCGGTCACGGCCTCTATGTTCGTGCGGCTGCGGTCCTGCCACAGCCGCTGTCCCGTTAACTCGTATCCGCACACGCCGTGGCGCTCCCACGCGCCGGCCACCACCACGGGGTGCTCACCGGGCACCAGTGCCCCCCCGCCAGCCGCCACCGGAGTCCCAGACCGTCGCGAACGTGGCGCAACGCGCACCGCGCACCAGCGACCACACGTCCACGACTCCCTTGGGCTGGGCGGTGACCAGCAGGTCCTCTTCCCACGGTGGTGCGGCCACATCGCGAAGGTCAATCACCACGGAGCGCCCCCTACGAGCTCATCAAATATCATGCCGAGGACTCTGCCAGTGGATACGATAGCGGCCAAGCCCACGGAGGTGGCGTACGACGTTCCCATGCGGGCTGTTGACGGCCATGCTGGACCTGTGAAGAAGACCAGACGGGTGCGCCAGCAGCTATATCCTGACGTGATGACAGAAAATCAGAAGTTCATGGTCATTGCTGGTGCCGTGGTTGTGCTGTTTGTTGCCGTCGTCGTGGTTTTGGCTTCTGGATCTTTGGCTCCCATTTTCGATCCGGATCCAGAGGCCTCATTCCAGAGATTTCTGACAAGGGACTAACTCCCTTGCGGACAACGCCTATCTGTTGGGCCGTCAGAAATGCTTGAAACGCGGAATATGTCCGGTCAAGGTTCCCGTTATGGAACGAACACGCATTGGACTTGTCATGTACTAGGACCACTGGTGCCCTTGCCTCGTTCTCGCAAGTAATCGTCGCGCTGGCCGCGAACAACTCGGACCAGCAGTAAGACACCGATAACGACCGCCAGGCCTTGAAAGCCAACCGCCACCCATGGCCAAGGCTCTACACCGTTAAGAAATATCTTTAGCGCAAGGCTGATTACCATCAACCCAAGAGCGACGAAACCCAATATTGCAATGGTGCGTTTCTTTGGAACATGCGTCATGCCTCACTGTAACCTCTGCCATTCCACTGAACGTTTCATGAACAGGCACCCCTGGCCCAGGTCTTCGCCGGCTGCGATTATGTATTCATGATGATCGTGGAAGAAATCTTACTCGCGGCATGGCCTGTGCTCGAGGCGATTCTGACTCCGGATGAGCTCGAGCGCACCCATTTGGATGTGGTGACGGCGAAGGGCGAGCCGGTCACGTCATCAACGATCGTCAGTGAGGACTTGCTTCTTCGGGTCTTCGTGTTTGACGAGAAAATGGGGTTCTGGCTTTATCCGCCCGAAAGCACAGACGGATTCACGGCACGTCTGCGCAGCGAATTCCAGGATTTCGTTGCGGAGAGTGGGTTCGGTTGGGGAGAACTTCGCGGATAGTGTCCCGGTAATGGTTGGGTATCTGGGGTGGTCAGCATCTAGCGGACCATCCAATCACGTATATTTTGGCCGCTAACCCCTAACCCCGGAAGGACGGGGACGGCGCCAACAAAAAAGGTCCGAAATCTTTCGATTCCGGACCTTTTACTGGCGGAGGATGGGGGATTTGAACCCCCGAGGGCGTTAACCCAACACGCGTTCCAGGCGTGCGCCATAGGCCGCTAGGCGAATCCTCCAGCTTGCCGTGCAGAACACGGCAGGTTCAAGAGTACCTGACAAAGTGTCCAACGCACGAATCGAACCATTCCTGCCGCGTGACGAGGAGTTTTAACGCTGCATTTTGGGCATTAAACAAGGGCAACAGGGCCCCGTTCAAGCCCCATTGCCCTTGCTTCCCCATGAGGTCATTGCGGAAGGCAGAGACGAACAAAAGGAGTGGACATGCAATGTCCGCATGCTGCAGTTGGCGGTGCTCCCGCCGCCGCATCCAGCATGTGCCCTACGTTACACAGCCTTGGGCCAGTACGGCCCAGACGGCGGCACATTCCGCCGTTTCCGGCCCAAAACTATCCATTTGGCCAATGCCTGCCGGCCGAAAACTCACGCGGGGACAGCTCCGCGCTCCCGGCGGCACCTTCCACCAGCCACCTGAGCCCCTTGCATTGGCCCTGTTCCACAGTGCAGCAAAAGCTGGTGGGCGACGCCGGAAGATGGGTCGAGCCACGGGCTGGATTGCATCTGATCCAGCGGCGCAGGAACCCATGCCTTGGTGGTCGATAACCGGTAGAGTGCCGAACAAGGCACCCATTGCAAAGTAGAGGCGGCATGATGGACAAGCACCATGAGGTTTTGATCATTGGCGGCGGCAATGCCGGGGTCTCTTTGGCGGCCCGGCTGCTGCGTAAAAGCAAAATTGATGTGGCAGTCATTGAGCCAAAATCCGTACATTATTACCAGCCGCTGTACTCCCATGTGGCTGGCGGTGCGGCACGGATGAGTGAAACCACCCGCTCGCAGAAATCGGTGATGCCCAGGAACGCCCACTGGATCCAGGACCGTGTCACGGACATCCTGCCGGCCGAAAACCTGGTCACGCTCTCCGATGGTTCGCGCCTGGGCTATGGCCAGCTGGTGGTGTGCCCCGGACTGCAGCTGGACTTTGATGCCGTGCCCGGACTGCCCGAGGCGATGGACGGCGTCCACGGCACCTCCGATTATGCCCACGACATGGTGGTCGGCACTTGGGAGCTGATCCAGAAGATGACGTCGGGCACAGTGGTCTTCACGCAGCCCCCCGGCGCAGCCAAATGTTCCGGCGCCGCACAGAAGGTGGCCTACATGGCCTGCGACTACTGGAGCAGCCAGGGTGTGTTGCAGGATCTGGAGGTCCACCTGGTGGTCCCCTCCCCCACAGTCTTTGGCATGCCCGAGGTGGATGCGGAATTGAACCGTAAGATTGCCGAATATGGAATCACCCTGCACACGGGAACCACGCTGCAGTCAGTGGATTCCACCCGCCGGATCATCACCCTTCACGGCCCGGCGGGCCAGAGCACGCTGAACTACGATCTGCTGCACGCAGTCCCGCCGCAGTCAGCTCCCCAGTGGCTGAAAAACACCTCGTTGCCGGCCCCCGGCGATGCTGGCGGCTTTGTTGAAGTTGATGGCGGGACACTGCGCCACCCCAGATACCCCAATGTCTGGTCGCTCGGGGACGCCGCCGGCACCGACAATTCCAAATCCGGCGGAGCCCTAAGGAAACAGACCAAGATTGTCGCCCAGAACCTGCTGGCCGTGCGCGGCGGTGGCGAACCCACCGGGCATTACGACGGATATTCCGTATGCCCCTTCACGCTGACCCGCGGGACAGCGTTCTTCGCCGAGTTCGGCACCCAATACCAACCCATGAAGTCCTTCCCCGTGGCACGCATGGCCAAGGAACGGCGTTGGCAGTGGATTGTGGACCGTTGGATTTTTCCGCAGATTTACTGGAACTTGATCCTCAAGGGCCGCGCTTGACGCACCGCGAGGACCCTTCACAGCCGCAGGGCCCGTCCTAGCCGCGCGGGGGCAAAGCCACGCCTGCGCACCTAGGGGGCGCACCTGGTCACAAGCCAAGAATGCGGCCGGCCGCAGCTTCCAGGGCACCGGGGATCAAGGAATAATACGCCCACGTGCCGCGCTTTTGCCTCGTTAGAAAGCCAGCGTCAACCAGGATTTTCAAATGGTGGGACACTGTGGGCTGGCCCAACCCCAACAGGCCGGTGAGGTCACACACACAGGCTTCACCGCCGTCGCCCGCCTTCACAATGGAGAGCAGGCGCAGTCGGTTGGGATCGGCCAGGGCCTTGAGGACCCGGGCCGAATCCAATGCATCGACGGCATCAAATCCCGCTGGATCACTGGGCCCGCTGCGCAGTGTCACGGCAGGAGCTGGAGGGGGCAGTGCAGGCATCATGTAACCATTATGCCCCTACATTGACAGTCATCGATATAGTTCCGCATACTATATATCGACAACCATCAATATTATGCCCCGTTGGCAAGGAGCTGCATGAGCATCAAAACCACCACACCCGCTGCCATGGGGCCGGCATCCAATGGGGGCAGGCTCTCCACTCTGGACAGCTTCCTGCCGCTGTGGATCATTGCTGCCATGGCTGCCGGACTCCTGCTGGGAAGACTTGTCCCCGGGTTGAACACCGCACTGGAAGCCGTGCAGATCGGTTCCATTTCCTTGCCCATTGCCATCGGCCTGCTGGTCATGATGTATCCGGTTTTAGCAAAGGTGCGCTACAACGAAACGCGCCGCGTTTTGGCGGACCGCAGGTTGATGGCCACCTCATTGATCCTGAACTGGGTGGCCGCCCCGGCATTCATGTTTGCCTTGGCGTGGATCTTCGTGCCGGATCTGCCCGAGTACCGGACGGGTTTGATCATTGTGGGGCTGGCGCGCTGCATTGCCATGGTCATGATCTGGAACGACTTGGCCTGCGGTGACCGCGAAGCCGCCACGGTGCTGGTGCTCATCAACTCCGTGTTCCAGGTCTTCACCTTCGGGGTCCTGGGCTGGTTTTACCTGCAGCTGCTGCCTGCCTGGCTGGGACTGCCCACCACCTCGGCGGACTTCTCCTTCTGGACCATCACGGCCTCCGTGCTGATCTTTTTGGGGCTTCCCCTGCTGGCAGGTTTTTTGACCCGCACGATTGGCGAGAAAGCCAAGGGGCGGCAATGGTATGAAAGCAAGTTCCTGCCCAAGTTGGGACCATGGGCACTTTACGGCCTGCTGTTCACCATTGTGCTGTTGTTCGCACTGCAGGGCGATTCCATTACTTCCAAGCCGCTGGACGTGGCCCGCATAGCGTTGCCCTTGCTCGTATATTTCGTGGTGGTTTTCGCCGCAGGCATGGCCATTGGACGGGCCCTCAACCTCGGCTACGCCAAGACCACCACACTGGCTTTCACGGCCTCGGGCAATAACTTTGAGCTCGCCATTGCCGTGGCAATTGGCACCTTCGGCGTCACCAGCGGCCAGGCCTTGGCCGGGGTGGTGGGTCCCCTCATTGAAGTGCCCGTCCTTGTGGCCCTGGTTTATGCAGCCCTATGGGCCCGCACACGTTTCTTCACCCACTAACTGTTTATGGAGCACATACTTATGAACACCGCCAAAAAACCGTCAGTTTTGTTCGTCTGCGTCCACAACGCCGGACGCTCCCAAATGGCCGCCGCCTACCTGCACGCCCTCTCCCACGGTGCCATTGAGGTCCGCTCCGCCGGTTCCGCTCCGGCCGATGCGGTCAATCCAGCCGCCGTGGCAGCCATGGCCGAGGAAGGCATCGACCTCTCGGCCGAGGTACCGAAGGTGCTCACCACCGCCGCGGTGCGGGAGTCCGACGTCGTCATCACCATGGGCTGCGGCGACAGCTGCCCCATCTTCCCCGGCAAACGCTACGAAGACTGGGAGCTTGCGGACCCCGCAGGGCAGGGCGTGGACGCGGTGCGCCCCATCCGGGACGACATCAAAGCGCGCATCCAAGCACTCATTGCCGACCTCCTCCCCCGCTAAGGAAAGCTCTTCCATGACTGAAACAGCCGGATCCGGGCACCGTAAACTTCCGGTCGCCATCATTGGCGCAGGGCCCATTGGCTTGGCAACAGCTGCGAACTTGATCGAACGTGGAATTACCCCGCTCATTTTTGAACGGGGCAGCGAAGCCGGCGCCGCCATCCGTCAATGGGGCCACATCCGCCTGTTCTCATCCTGGCAGCACAATATTGATCCGGTCTCGCGGCGCCTGCTCGAGTGCACCTCCTGGGAGGAACCCCGGCTGACGTCCCTGCCCTACGGTGCCGAACTTGTGGACAAGTACCTGGCTCCGCTGGCAGCGGTCCCCGCCATCAAGGCGGCCCTGCAGACTTCCGCAACTGTCACCGCCGTAAGTCGGGTGGGCATGGACAAAACCCACTCCCTCGGCCGCGGGCAGCAGCCCTTTATGGTCCGCGTGCAATCCACCAATGGCACAGTGGTGGACCATCACGTGCGCGCCGTGGTGGATGCCTCGGGAACATGGGGCCAACCCAATCCACTGGGCCAATCCGGCCTGGCAGCCGCCGGTGAAAGTGCAGCCCGCAGCGCCGGGCTGATTACCCGGGTGCTGCCTGACATTACTGGCGCGGACCGTGCCCAATTTCTTGGCAAACATGTGCTGGTTGTTGGAGCCGGACATTCGGCTGCCAACACCCTGCTGGCGCTGGGACAGCTGGCCAAGAACGAGCCCGGCACCCGCATCAGCTGGGCTGTCCGCGGCCCGGACACAACCCGCCTCTACGGTGGCGGGGATTTGGACGGCTTGCCGGCCCGCGGCCAATTGGGCGCGCGGCTGCGCGGATTGGTGGAGGACGGGTACGTGCAGCTGCACACTTCCTTCCCCATCGCCTCCTTCTCCCAGGGAGGTGGTGCGGACGGGGGCTTGACCGTGACAGGTGGATGCCCCGGCGGGGACATCAGCCTGGGAGTGGATTATTTGATCCCTGCCACCGGATTCCGCCCGGACCTGGAGATGCTGCGCGAGGTCCGTTTGGAACTTGACCCCGGCGTGGAAGCCCCACGGGATCTCGGGCCCCTCATTGACCCTGCATTCCATTCCTGCGGCACAGTCCCCGCCCATGGCGCCGCGGTGCTGGCCCACCCGGAACAGGACTTTTATATTGCCGGAATGAAATCCTACGGCCGCGCACCCACCTTCCTGCTCGCCACCGGCTACGAACAGGTCCGCTCCATTGTGGCCGCCCTGGCTGGGGACCACGAGGAAGCTGCGCAGCTGAATCTGGAGCTGCCCGCCACATCTGTCTGTTCCACTGATCCGCGCCGTGGCGCCGATTCCCTGCACGGCCGCACCGGGACCAGGATCTAGGGAGGAAGCTGGCTGCGGGGCGCTGCAAAGCGTGGATTCGCCCGCACCGCCGCCGTCGGGTAAGCTGATTCCCGGCCCCTCATGTGGCGTCACCCTGTGAACTCCCCCAGGACCGGAAGGTAGCAAGGGTAAGCGGGCTCTGGCGGGTGCATGGGGGGTCTTTACTTATCCCCAGACAGGCCGGAACTGCTGCATCAGCGCGGCATTTTGTCAGGCGGATTAGATAGGGTTTGAACTGTGAGCGCACCAACAGCCCTGTACCGCCGGTACCGCCCGGATTCCTTTGCCCAGGTCATTGGCCAGGAACACGTCACAGCACCGCTGATGACGGCCCTGGACAAGAACCGCGTCAACCACGCCTACCTTTTCTCCGGCCCCCGCGGCTGCGGGAAAACCACGTCGGCGCGGATCCTTGCCCGTTGCCTGAACTGCGCCAAAGGCCCCACCTCGCACCCCTGCGGCGAATGCGAAAGCTGTGTTGAGCTGGCCCGCGGCGGCGCCGGTTCCCTGGACGTCATTGAAATTGACGCTGCCAGCCACGGCGGCGTGGACGACGCCCGTGACCTGCGCGAACGCGCCACCTTCGCCCCCATCCGGGACCGCTACAAGATCTTCATCATTGACGAGGCCCACATGGTCACCTCGGCAGGCTTCAATGCGCTGTTGAAGATTGTGGAGGAACCGCCGGAGCACATCAAGTTCATCTTCGCCACCACGGAGCCGGACAAGGTCATTGGCACCATCCGCTCACGCACCCACCACTACCCCTTCCGGCTGGTGCCGCCCGAGCCGCTCATGGCTTATTTGGCACAGCTGTGTGAACAAGAGAAGGTGGCGGTGGCTCCGGGCGTGCTGTCGCTGGTGGTCCGTGCAGGCGGTGGCTCCGTCCGCGATTCACTGTCCGTCTTGGACCAGCTGATGGCTGGTGCCGGTGCATCCGGCCTGAACTATGACCTGGCCGTCGAACTGCTGGGCTACACCCACGCCTCCCTGCTGGATGACGTGGTGGACGCCTTGGCGGCCAACGACTCGGCCACGGTGTTTAAGTCCGTGGACCGGGTCATCCAGACAGGGCATGATCCCCGGCGCTTCGTGGAAGACCTGCTGGAGCGCTTCCGCGACCTGATCATTGTCCAGGCCATGCCGGAAAGCGCCCACGCCATTTTGCGCGGCACCCCGGATGAGCTCATTGCCCGCATGCAGACGCAGGCCGCCCAGCTGGGCCCGGCCGAACTGTCCCGTGCAGCGGACGTCACCAATGCCGCGTTCAATGAAATGACGGGAGCCACCTCCCCGCGCCTGCACCTGGAACTGCTGGGTGCGCGGCTGCTGCTTCCCGGCGCCGATGCCTCCCTGCGCGGTCTCGCCACCCGCCTGGATCAGCTGGAGCGACGCCTGAACTACGGTGGCGGCTCGGCCGCAGCAGCCGTTGGCGCACCCGCGGCTCCGGGCGCTGATGCCGTCCCCGCCGCCGTCCCCGCCGCCGTCCCCGCCGCCGTCCCCGCCGCCGGGTCCATCGATGCCCCGGCGGGGGAAGCCCACGCCGCTGATCCCGCCGCCGGCACCGCCAAGGCCGGATTGGCTGCCGTCCGAGCCGAACTGGCCCGCGCCCGGGAAGCAGCCGGGGCCGAAATCGCGGCCCGCCACACCGCTGAGGGTCCGGCCACCCCCTGCGCCACACCAGCCATACCAGCCACACCAGCGCCGGCAGATGTCCCGGCCGGCGCACCTGCGCCTGTTTCGCAGGAACACCCGCCGCAGTCTGTTGAGCAGCCGCGCCAGCAAACGCCGGCCCCCGCTCCGTCGCAGCCCGCCCCATCACAGCCCAGCCAGCCCCAGCCGCCGCAGCCTGCGCAGCCCGAGCCTGCCGCCGGTTCCACGTCCGGCATTGAGATGATCCGGCGGGCGTGGCCGGAAATTTTGGGGGCCTTGCGAAGCATCCGCATGGCGTCCTGGGTCATTGTGAACCAAAACGTGGTGCCACAGACCTTTGATGGCCAGGAGCTGCGGGTGGGGCTGCCGTCGTCGGGCCTCATTGCCACGTTCCGGGACAGCGGCCACCTGGAGAACCTGCAACAGGCCATTAAGACTGTTTTGGGCATCTCCATCCAAATCCACCCCGCCGACGGTGAAGCCCCGAAGGCGAGCGCTGAGCCAAACCCAAAAGTTCCCGCTGGTGACTCCCGGCTGCCGCAACAAAAAGTAGGCGTCGGCACGCCGGACACCACACAGAGGCCCTCCCTTGCCGCCGCGGCCCAGGACTCGTGGGGGCTGCCCCACCCGCAGCCGGCACCCCCGGCGGGCCCGGCGCCGGCAGCAGCCGCATCCCCAACGCCGGCGCAGGCCGGGGCAGCGCAGGAGCAGGCATCGCGGCCAGTCCCTCCGCGCCAGGAGCCATGGGAGGGCCCCACCGAGCCCAGCGACTATTGGGGCGAACCCGAAACTGACGGACATCCGCCCACTGATCCCTGGGCTGAAGCGGACCATCCTGCCGCGGAACAGCATTCACCCGCGCCGGACGCCGGCGAAGCTCCCGCTCCCGCAGCGCCGCAAGCCGTCCCGGCAGCTGCGCCCTACACGCCTCCCAAGGTCTCGCCCATTTCCGCGTGGACCACGGGATGGGACACGCCCAGCGCTCCCCCGGCAGCGGCTGCCACCCCCGTTGAGCCGGAAACGCCGCGGCGCAGCACATTGCTGGCTGAACAGGTGGCGAACAACACCGCCCGGAACACCTCAGGCGGGTCCGCCCAGGAATGGGGCGGTTCCCTCGAAAACGGGCAACAGCCGCGCATCAGCGATCCCGGTTGGGGCAGCATGGCCACTGCCCCGGACTGGGCGCAGACGGCACCGGCCACGGCCGCCGCAACCCAGCCGCCGGGGGCCGCCACGGACCCCGGGCATCCCCAAAGCCTTGCTGGTCCGGTACAGGGGCAGGACCTGGAAAATGATGCCCCGGCTGCCCCGGAGGCCTTGAGCATGTACCAGCGTTTGGCCAACAGCCCGGCAGCCCAGGCGGGCCGGGTGGAACCGGCCGGCGCAGCCGTGCAGCACACCGAGGACGTACCCAGCCCCGACGACGTCACCATTGAAGAGTCGGGCGTGGTGGGACAAGCAGCCGTGGAGCGTATTCTAGGCGGAGTGCTGGTGGAGGAACGCCCGCTGACGCTGCCCAACTAGCGCAGCCCCACCCCCGATTTTTTATTAGCAGACAAGAGGCATTGTGTACGAGGGAGCAGTTCAAGAACTCATTGACGAGCTGGGGCGCCTGCCCGGAATTGGGCCAAAATCGGCCCAGCGGCTCGCCTTCCATATTTTGGAGGCCGACAATGAGGACATGTTGCGTTTGGTTGGTGCCATCACCACCGTGAAGGAGCGTGTGAAGTTCTGCACCGTGTGTGGCAACGTCACGGAGTCCGAGCGCTGCAACATTTGCCGTGACGACCGCCGGGACCCCACCATCATTTGCGTGGTGGAGGAGTCCAAGGACGTGCTGGCCGTGGAGCGCACCCGCGCCTTCCGTGGGCGTTACCACGTGCTGGGCGGGTCCATCAACCCCATTGCCGGCATTGGCCCGGACCAGCTGCGGATCCGGGAACTGCTCACCCGCCTCAATGACGCCCAAATTCAGGAAATCATCATTGCCACGGACCCCAACCTTGAAGGCGAGGCCACGGCCACCTATTTGTCCCGCATGTTGAAGACCTTGGGCATCGCCGTCACCCGCCTGGCCTCCGGCCTGCCCGTGGGCGGCGATCTGGAGTACGCCGATGAGGTCACCCTGGGCCGTGCCTTTGAGGGCCGCCGCAACGCCCTGGGCTGACCTTAGTTGTTGCGCAGCTGCGCCAAGCGTTGCGTTGTTGCCGTCCCCGCGGTGGGGACGTACATGACAAAATGCAGATCAGGGACATCAGAGGGCACCAGGCGGTGCTGTTCGAAGGTCAGCACCCCCACTTCCGGATGCAGAAAGCTTCGTTGCCGCGAGGCGAAGTTCAGCACCACGCGGCCGGCCCAGATGCCCGCAAATTCGGCGCTGGCGTCCCGCAGCCGGGTGATTAGTTCCGTGTGCGCCGGCGAGCCCAGCCGCGGCCCCGCCTCAGCACGGAATTCGGCCACAAAGTTCCTGGACGTAATGTCCCAGTCCGGCAGCATTTGACGCAACGCAGGATCGTTGAACACCAGCCACAGGAGGTTGCGTTCTTCCGGGGGCACCTGCGCAATGCGCGAGTACAGCTTTTGGTAGGCATGGTTCCAGCCGGCAATTCCCCAGCCGGGGGTCAGGGCAAAGGCGGGAAAATCAAGGGCGTCGAGCAGGGCCTGGAGATGCGCAGGGACGGCGTCCACAACATGCGTGCCAGTAGCGGGGACCGCGCCGTGGCCACCAAGGGCCAGCACGTACGACTGCTCGGCAGGGGTCAGCCGCAGCACCCGGGCAATGGATTCCAACACCTGCCGTGAGGCATTGATGTCCCGGCCCTGCTCCAGCCAGGTGTACCAGGTGACACTCACGGCGGCGAAGGCGGCAAGCTCTTCGCGGCGCAGTCCCAATGTCCGGCTGCGGCCAATGGGCGGCAGCCCGTGGTCCGCCCGGACCAGTCCCACGCGCCGGTCCCGGAGAAACTGACCCAGCTCGCGGCGTCGTTCTTCATTCATTTGAACAAAACTAGCACTCCCACTACTAGTAGCAGCACCGTCTTTCCGCTGTGGAGCAAATGCTGGTTGACTACTCCCATGCCTCCATTACGTTCACGCACAGTCACCCACGGCCGCAACATGGCCGGCGCCCGCGCCCTCATGATGGCCTCGGGTGTTGCCAAAGCCGACATTGGCAAGCCGATCGTCGCCGTCGCCAACTCCTTCACCGAGTTCGTCCCGGGCCACACCCACCTGGCCCCCGTGGGCCGGATCGTCTCCGACGCCATCCACGAAGCCGGCGCCATTGCCCGCGAATTCAACACCATCGCCGTGGACGACGGCATCGCCATGGGCCACGGCGGCATGCTCTACTCGCTGCCCTCAAGGGACCTCATTGCCGACTCGGTGGAGTACATGGTCAACGCCCACTGCGCCGACGTGCTGGTGTGCATCTCCAACTGTGACAAGATCACCCCCGGCATGCTCATGGCCGCCCTGCGCCTGAACATCCCCACCGTGTTTGTTTCCGGCGGACCCATGGAAGCCGGCCGCGTCACCTTGACCGACGGCTCCATCCGCACCCTGGATCTGGTCAACGCGATTTCCGACGCCGTGGATGATTCCGTTTCCGACGCCGACATCAACTTGATCGAAGAAAACGCCTGCCCCACCTGCGGTTCCTGCTCCGGCATGTTCACGGCCAACTCGATGAACTGCCTCACCGAGGCCATTGGCCTGTCCCTGCCCGGCAACGGTTCGCTTTTGGCCACCCACACTGCCCGCAAGGAACTCTACGAGCGCGCCGGGGCCACCGCCGTCGCGATCGCCAAGCGCTACTACGAGGACGACGACGCCTCCGTGCTGCCGCGCAGCATCGCCAGCTTCGAGGCCTTCGACAATGCCATGGCCCTGGACATTGCCATGGGCGGATCCACCAACACGATCCTGCACCTGCTGGCCGCCGCCCAGGAAGCGGGCCTGAAGTACGATCTTGAGGACATTGACGCCAAGTCCCGCCAGGTGCCGTGCCTGGCCAAGGTGGCTCCCAACGTGGCAGGCGAGAAGACCTTCTACATGGAGGACGTGCACCGCGCCGGCGGCATCCCGGCACTGCTGGGCGAGCTGAACCGTGGCGGGCTGCTGCACCGCAATGTGAAATCAGTCCACTCCGAGGGTCTCACCGACTGGCTCGATGACTGGGACATCCGCGGCGGCAAGGCCACTCCGGCGGCTCAAGCGCTGTGGACTGCGGCCCCGGGCGGCCAGCGCTCCTCCACCGCCTTCTCACAGTCGGCCGAATGGACATCCCTGGACACCGACGCCGCCGCAGGCTGCCTGCGCGACGTTGAGCACGCCTTCTCCAAGGACGGCGGCCTGGCCGTGCTGCGCGGCAACATTGCCCTCGACGGCGCCGTGGTCAAGACCGCGGGTGTGGACGAGTCCATTTGGACGTTCGAAGGCCCGGCCGTGGTCTGTGAATCCCAGGACGAAGCCGTGGAAAAGATCCTCTCCAAGGTGGTCAAGGCCGGCGACGTGGTGGTCATCCGCTACGAAGGCCCCCGGGGCGGCCCCGGCATGCAGGAAATGCTCTACCCCACCTCCTTCCTGAAGGGGCTGAAGTTGGGCAAGGTCTGCGCGCTCATCACCGACGGGCGCTTTTCCGGCGGCACCTCGGGCCTGTCGATTGGCCATGTCTCCCCCGAGGCGGCAGCCGGCGGCACCATTGCCCTGGTCCAGGACGGCGACTTGATCCGGATCGACATTCCCAACCGTTCCTTGGAACTGCTGGTGGATGAGACGGAACTCAATGCCCGCCGCGACTTCCTGGAAGCCACCACCGGTTACCAGCCCGTGGGACGCGAACGCGAGGTTTCCGCAGCCCTGCGCGCCTACGCCTCCATGGCCACCAGCGCCGACAAGGGCGCCATCCGCCAGGTCCCGGGGGATGTGGTCCTGATGAAGGCCCCCCGCACCCAGCTCGCCGCGGGCTGATTCCCACCCCGCAGCCAGTGCCGCGGGCACCACTGCCGCACTGAATGCCCGACGGCGTTCGGCCCAGCCGGGCCGGACGCCGTCGGACTTTAAGCGCTAGGCAATCCGGGTGCCCTTGGCCAATTTGCCGGCCGGGGTGCGCAGGGCCCGCCAGCCCCCGGCGAGGATGGCTGCAGCCGCCAGCAGCTGCAGTCCCAAGCCCAGGGGCCACAGCGGCGTCTTTTGCTCCAAATACTCCGGGCTCACCTTCCCGCCCGCGCAGCTGTACGTGGTGTCCGGACCCGCCTGGGCGTACCTGGCGCCCTGGCTGATGGTCTCAAACAAAGCCGTGGGCTGGTGGTTCCCTGCCGCTGCGGCCGTTTGGGTGTAAGGAATGGCGTCCGCCACCAGCACGAACGGGTTCATGGCCAGCATCCAGGCCACCCGCTCGGACCGCGCTGCCGGTTGTTCCACCAGCGGACCAAAACAGGCGTACTGGTCATTCTCATCCGTAATGTCCGTGGGCCTGGGCACCGCCGGATACAGCTCCTGGTCCGCTTCAGCGGCACCTGGTTCCTCCTGGTACACCTCCATGCCCTGGTAGTGCATCTGGTTTGCCTGCACCGTGCCATTGCTCAGTGCCATGCCCAAGCCAAAGGCAATCAACGTGCCAAAAGCGAGCACCGCCACCGTCAAATAGGTCACCACAATGGAGAACAGCGGCCGGTTGGCCAGCGCGGAAATGCCCACCCCCAGTGCGCACACCACCCCGAGCTCAACGGCGAGCATGAGCAGGGCCACCAAAATGTATACGGGACCCAGCCCGCCTTGGGCGATGCCAAAGACCAGAAACGGCACGCTCACCACCAGGAAGGCCAGCGCGGCAATCCAGGACGCCAGGAACTTCCCCCACAGCAGCTGCCCGGGCCGCAGCAACGTCACCTGCATGATGGCCAAGGTTCCGGCTGCACGGTCGCCACTGATGGCATTGGCTGAAAACGCCGGCGCCACCAGCAGGCCAAAAAGCAGCACAAAGGCCAAAACGGCTTCAAAGATCAACGGGCCCGGGCCCGCCGCGCCGAACCCGGGGTCGACGCCGTACCCCGACTGCGCCTTCCAGCTCATCCAGCTCAGGGCCGTCACCAGCCAAATGAGTCCAAACCAAACAGCCAGCATGATGTACCAGCCCCGCGAGCGCAGCCGCTGCCGCAGCTCCATGCCCACCACCGCCACCACCGCCGTGGCGTAGCCGCCCGACCGGCCGGCCCCCGGTGCCGGAGCCCCGGGGGCCGGCACCTGCTGTGTTGTTGTCATGGCTGTTCCACCTTCATGCTCATGTACGTCTCTTCCAGGGCACCGGCGGCCGGGGCAAAGGACCACACATCCACACCGGCAGCCACCAGATCACGCAGCAGCGCCACCGCCTGCCCCTCCCCCTCCACGGTGACGTCCGCCGAAGGACGCCGGCCCGTGCCCGGTTCAAAGGCCACGCCCAGCGTTGTCAGCGCCGCAGCCAGTGCGGCGGCGTCAAGGGCGGCAATTGAATACCTGCGGCCCTGCCCCGCCGCCTGCGCCACGGACTGCGCCAGCACGGTGCGGCCCTGGTTCACGAAGACTGCACCGTCGGCGATTTCGTCCAGTTCCGCCAGCACATGCGAGGAAACCACCACCACCTTTCCCTCCGCTGCCAGCCGCCGCAGGATGCTGCGCAGCGCAATGCGCGCTCCCGGGTCCAGGCCGGAGGCGGGCTCATCAAGCAACAGCACCTGGGGATTGTGGATCAACGCGCGGGCCAGGCTCAACCGCTGCTGCTGCCCGCGTGAGAGCACGCGGGCCTGTTTTTGGGCCAGTGCGGAAAGATTCACCAGCTCCAGCAGTTCCTCCACACGCCCTGGAACCACCGCCTTGGGCAGGCGGTAGAACTTGGCCATGGTGGTCAGTATTTCCCGTGCCGTCAATGCCTCCCAGACGCCCAAGGTGTCAGGCATCCAACCAATTTGGGCCCGCGCCGCACCTGGATCCTTGACCGGATCAATCCCCAGGACGTTGATGTGGCCCTTGTCCGGGGCCAGCAGCGACGCCAGCATCAGCAACAAGGTGGTCTTGCCCGCCCCGTTGGGCCCGATCAAGGCCGTCACCTGCCCCGCCGGCGCCTGCAGGTCCATGTGCACCACGGCGTGCACTTCACCAAAGCTGCGCGCGAGCCCGGTGGCGCTGAGCCCGGAAAACGTTGCCGCGCTGGATGCTGCCCCCGGGCGCGGGGCCCCTGCCGCCGGTCCTGTTGTGCCTGGCGGTTGGAACTCGGTCATGGCAGCCTCCCTGTGGGCCGCACATGCGGCTTAGGGCCCAGCCTAGGGTGCGGCAGGCACCCGCGTCACCACTTGGCCGGCCGGACACTGATAACGTTTTGGTCCATGACGCCGGGACGCAATGGACCAACATGTGGACACTGTAATTCTGTGTTGGGAGCGGCCCGCGCTAAACTTGGCTCCACTGCCTTCCGCGCTGATGATGCCGCATTGGCCCTGCGTGGCGGCGCGGCCCGGCGCAAGGCAGCAACTTTTCTCTCCTAGTTTTGCGTTAGGTAAGCCAATGAGTGTGCACCCATGAGCCTGATTGTTCAAAAGTACGGCGGATCCTCCGTGTCGGACGCGGCGGGCATTCTGCGCGTGGCAAAGCGCGTTGTCAGCACCCAGGCCGCAGGCCATGAGGTGGTGGTGGTGGTCTCGGCCATGGGAGACACCACTGATGAACTGCTGGATCTTGCAGCCCAGGTTTCCGAGCACCCCCCGGCACGGGAACTGGACATGCTCATGACAGCCGGCGAGCGCATTTCCATGGCGCTGCTGGCCATGGCCATCAGCGGGCACGGCGGGGTGGCGCAGTCCTTCACCGGCAGCCAGGCAGGCATGATCACTGACGGCATTCACGGCAAGGCCCGCATCATTGACGTTGACCCGCACCGGGTCCGCACCGCCCTGGACAAGGGCAAGGTGGCCATTGTGGCCGGTTTCCAGGGCATGAGCCGCCAAACCAATGAAATCACCACCATGGGCCGCGGCGGCTCGGACACCACAGCCGTGGCCTTGGCCGCGGCGCTCAACGCCGACGTCTGTGAAATCTACACCGACGTGGACGGCGTCTACACCGCAGATCCACGGGTGGTTGCCAGCGCCCAGAAAATTTCCAAAATCTCCAGTGAGGAGATGCTGGAAATGGCCGCCTCCGGCGCCAAGATCCTGCACCTGCGCTGCGTGGAATACGCCCGCCGCTTCGGTCTGCCCATCCACGTGCGGTCCTCATTCAGCGAACACGAGGGGACCTGGGTGTTGCCCAGCCCCGATGACAAAATCAAAATCTCAGAGGGAGTTGCCTTGGAGCAGCCAATCATCTCCGGCGTGGCCCACGACCGGTCCGAAGGCAAAGTCACAGTTGTTGGCGTGCCGGACATCCCCGGCAAGGCCGCCATGATTTTCGGCATCATTGCCGGGGCGCACACCAACATTGACATGATCGTGCAGAACATCTCCACGCGCGGCTCCGGCAAAACAGACATCTCCTTCACCCTGCCCATGGTGGAGGGTGAGGAAGCCCTGGCCGCCCTCCGCGCCCAACAGCAGGACGTGGGCTTCGAGGAGCTCCTGTACGACGACCAGATCGGCAAGCTCTCCCTCATTGGCGCCGGCATGCGCTCCAACCCGGGGGTTTCCTACAGCTTCTTCCGGGCCCTGTCCGACGCCGGGGTGAACATTGATTTGATCTCCACCTCCGAGATCCGCATTTCAGTGGTCACCCGCGCGGATCTGCTGGACACGGCCGTCCGGGCCGTGCACCAGGCCTTTGACCTGGACAGTGACGTGGAAGCCACTGTTTATGGTGGCACCGGCCGCTGACCGCACGGCAGGCAGGAGCGGCCCCCAGCGAACCGTCGGACGTGCACGTTCCGACCGCTGCGGGTCGTTTTTCCTTTGGACGGAGCCCGGCCCTGGCTACGGCGCTTGGCCGGGCTGGTCCTTTTCCACCGCATAGTGGTGGCCCTCGGAGTCGGTGTGTTGTTCCAGTTGCGACAGCTGCTCCCTGCTGCGCCGGGCGGACTCTTCGGCACGGGGCATCTCATCGGAGTCCCCGTCGCTTTGGTCAGCCGGGCCTAAAACATGCCGCAGCTTCCCTGTCGATTGCCTGAAACTTTCGACAAACTTTTCATCCTTCGCCATTGCTTGCCCTCCTTGGGGTGCAGATCAACACGCGGTGCATTTCCTGCGAGTCTACGCAGGAAGCGGGCCAAAGGGTGCCGCCGGAATCAACGCAAGGATTGATCGTTGGGGTCCTTGGGCACCAGATAGGTGCTGCCGTCTGGACGTTTGACGGTGACAAACGCTGCCGTGGCGGCCTGCTGGGATTCCAGCAGGGCCTTGTTTTCCACTGTCATTTCATGGTCCAGGGGACTGCTGCTGGCCGGTCCGAAGAAGAACCGCAGACGGTCGGTGAACCGCATGAACCTGTGGACAAAGCGCATCTTGGGCATGGCTGGCGTTCCTTGGGGCAGGTGGCGAAAAAGCATTAAATTCATTGTCATTAATGGTGCAGGCACATCCATAGTAACCTTTTGCTTAGTGCACTAACTAAAAGGAGCAGGGTGAGCACCAAAGACAACGAGCTGCTGTTGGAACGTCAGCTGTGTTTCGGCCTGAGTGTTGCTTCACGCAGCGTCATTGCCGCATACAAGCCGGTACTGGCGCAGCTGGACCTGACGCATCCGCAGTACCTGGTCATGCTGGCGCTGTGGGAACAGGCCCCGCGCAGGGTCAAGGACATTGCTGCCGCACTGCGTTTGGAGTCCGCCACGCTCTCCCCGCTGCTGCGCCGCCTGGAGGATTTGGGATTCGTCAGCCGCACCCGCGACGCCGCTGATGAACGGGCCCTTGCCGTTGACCTTACGGCTGCCGGTGTTGAACTGCGCCAGAGGGCCCTTTCGGTGCCCGGAACCATGATGGCCAGGCTGGGTCTGGACCGTGAGAGCGCAACGCAGCTGCATCATTCCATGATGGCCCTCATTGGGTCCGCGGACCATGCCGACGACGGCGCAGTCCCTCCTCCCGCCGGCGGGCCGGGTCCGGTGCCCTCTGGACCATGACGGATAATGGAATCATGACCTCCCCCCTGCCTGCGCTCTCCGAGCAGGACTGGCAGGAGCGCGCAGCGGCGCATCTGCGCCGCGTGCAGCGGTATTCAGAGCCCTATCTGCGCCGCCGTTCCACGGGACAAAAACACCCCGTGGAGGATTTTCTTTTCACCTACTACACCCAAAAACCAGGCCAGCTCTCCCGCTGGCACCCCGGTGCGGGTGTGGTGTTGACAGGAGCTGCCGCGGCGGAACGCCTGGGTTGGAAGTTCTACCGCGAAGCGTACCCCGCAGAGCTGGAAGCCGGTGCCACCGCCGGGCACGGCCCCGCGGTGGTTCTTGATCTGGATAAGTTCATGGCACAGCGCAAAGAGGCCGTGGACTTTGCCCGCATCATCCTGGGCCGCACCCTGGCACGCCCCGCGCAGTTTGGCTGCTTTGGCCTGCATGAATGGGCCATGGTTTACCAACAGGAAGCCAACGCGGTCCGGCACGAATACTTGGAACTGCGCCTGGGCTCCGGCGGGACCGACCAGGTGGTGGAGGACAGCAGGATCCGCTGCACCCACTTTGACGCCTACCGTTTTTACACCCCGCAGGCATCAGGCCTCAACGAGCTCACGCCCACGCGGGAAAACCAGCGCGACTTGGAACAGCCAGGGTGCCTGCATGCCAACATGGACCTGTACAAGTGGGCGTACAAGCTCTCCCCCGTGCTGCCCAGTGAACTGGTCATGGATTGCTTTGAGCTGTCATGGCGCATCCGGGCCATGGACATGCAGGCCTCCCCCTATGACCTGGCGGCCTGGGGGTATCCGCCCATTCGCATTGAAACCGCGCAGGGCAAGGCCGACTATGTGGCGGCCCAACGGGCATTCAGCGCTGAAGCGGAGGTGCTGCGGAGCCGATTGCTGGCAGCAGTTGACGTCCTGCCTGCCGGCCGCCCCAACCTGAAGTAGGCACTGCCGCCCATTGGGCCGGCGCGTCAGCAACTGTGCTGCGGGGCCTGGCCAGAAAACCTCCCGGCCCCGCCTGAAAGCACCCTAAGGCGTAATCAATTCCGTGGCGTGGGCGGGAACGGGCCAGCCCAGGAAGGCCTTGGGCCTCGGCGTGGCATAGGTGCGCACCTTGGAGGTGGACAGGCCCAGCCGGACCAGGGATTCGGCAATGGTCACTGCAGCGGCCACGCCGTCGACCACGGGGACGCCGGTGCGCTCGCGGACCTTGTCATTGAGACCAGCCATGCCCCCGCACCCCAGGACAATGACTTCCGCCCTGTCATCACTGACGGCCAGTTCGGCCTCGCGCACAATGGTCTCGACGGCCCGCTGCGGATCCTCCTCCAGCTCAAGCACTGCCATGCCGCTGGCCCGCACGGATGCACAACGGTCGGTCAGTCCGGCCAGTTTCAAGCGATCCTCAATCAGTGGCACTGCACGGTCCAAGGTGGTGACCACCGAGTACTTGTAGCCAAGGAACATGGCCGTGCTGGCTGCCGCCTCGGTGATGTCCACCACTGGGACATTCAACAGCTCCTGCAGTCCTTCCCGGCCATGTTCGCCATATCCGGCCTGGATTACGGCATCAAATGGTTCCGGGTAGGACTGCACCGCGTCCATCACAGCCACCGCGGCAAGGTAGCTTTCAAAATTGCCTTCACATGATTCGGCCCCGAAGCGGGGGGTCAGGGCAATGATTTCCGTGCCCGGTGCCGCAATGGCGCGGGCCTGTTCCGCAATGGATTCGGTCATGGATCCAGTGGTGTTGACGTTGACTACAAGAATGCGCATTTTTTGACTTTCTTCGGCGGAAATAATTAGTGGACGCTGTCCACGGCGATGGGCTCGCCGGACACTGCACGGTAGGCGCTTTTACGATCAGCCACAAAGTAGTAGGTGACTGCGGCGAGTCCGGCCGCAAAGAACCAGGAGAAGGCGGAGAATGCCGCCAGTGCCGGAATGAAGGCGATCGCCAGGGCCACCACGGAGGCGGGAATGAGGGCGACGACGGCGCGCGGGTTGACTCCCCGCTTGTAGTGGTAGTCCGCGCCTTCGGCTGTGGTGTACAGGTGCGGGACATTGACCTTGCCGCGGCGGATGAGCCAATAGTCGGCCATGATCACGCCGAACAGGGGCCCCAGGAGTGCGCCCAGTCCGCCCAGGAAGTACACAATGACGACCGGGTTGTTGTAGAGGTTCCACGGCAGGATGACCAAGCCGATGACTGCGCTGACCATGGCTGCCTTGCGGAAGTTCAAGTGCCGCGGGAACAGATTGGTCAGGGCGTAGACGGGAGCCACAAAGTTGGCCATGAGGTTCACGGCAATGGTCAGAATCAACAGGGCCAAGCAGGCAATCACCAGCAGGAAGGTGTTGGGGATGGTTTGCACTATGTCCGCGGGGCTTTCAATGATGGTGCCGTCAATCTTGAACTGCGCACCGGAGATGACAACCACAATGGCACCAAAGAGGAGCATATTGATGGGGATGCCCCAGAAGTTGCCACGCACAATGGATTTGGCTGATTTGGCCGATCGGGTGAAGTCACAGAAGTTCAAGACGAAGGTGCCGTAAATGGCCACCCAGAGGGCGCCTCCGGCGAAGATGCTGCGCCACATTTCAGCACCCTGCAGGCCATTGTCTGTTTGCCAGGCAATGGATGCGCCAGCTTCAACAAACATCCAAACGGCAATTGCCGCCATGGTCACCAGGATGACGGGGCCGGCAAAGGCCTCGTATTTGCGGATCATGTCCATGCCGAAGCTGACAATGATGACCTGCACTATCCACAGGGCAATGAAGGACAGCCACCCCAAGGTGGACAGCCCCAGAATGTTGTTGGTGTCCATTTCCGCCAGGGACGGGAACAGGGCAACCAACATCACCCGCAGCACCACCGAGGCCAAAAAGGTCTGCACCCCAAACCAGACAATGGCAACGCCGCCACGTAGAAGCGAGGCAATATGGGCCCCTTTGATGCCGAAGCTGATCCGGCTCATGACAGGGAAGGGAACTCCTGTCCTGAAGCCCATGAATCCGGAAAAGTTCAGCAGGCCGAAAAGAAGAACGGCCCCCACGCCCAAAGCCAGCAAAATCTGCCAGCCGCCCAGGCCCAGGGCAAACAATCCAATGGCAAAGGCGTAGTTGCCCAGACTGTGCACGTCGTTGGCCCACAGCGTGAAAATGCTGTAGCTGGACCAGCGGCGGCCTTTCATTTTGGTGGGCGCCAGATCCTGGTTGAAAAGACTGGCGCTGAGCGTGTACCCCTCCGGCGTTTCAAAGGGAGGTACGGACAAGGCAGTTGCTGTGGCGTGTCCCGACACCACGGAGTCCTTATTCTGGTCGGGCTCGACCATATTGACATTCCTTGAAGATTCGGCATCCATAATAACTCCGCAATGTGCACAATTTCGTATGATGGAAAAAAAGTTTTGAACAATGAAATTAGTTTATGAGCTGCATCACATGCTGTCAAAGGACTGTTTTGAGCTGGCCGAAGAACTCCCAAGCTTTACATCCACATGTTGGACGCCGTAATCTCGTCTAACAAGATTTGATTTCCATACAGCAAAAGGCGTTGTTGCCATCCCCGAGCAATCACCAGCGCGTTGGAGCAGGTCCTCCACAAAGTGGAGCTTCACTGTGGAAGCCCGCTGCGAAGCGATGGCGGGAGGATCAGGGCTCCTGCAGAATGCTGGTGTTTTGCTTACTGAAATTGGTGCCTTGATTGGTGCCCGGCTTGGCCAGATTGGTCAGGAAGAAGAGAGTTCTTATGTCTAAGTCCCCGGAAATTGATGTTCAGGCGCCGGTGTACGATTTGGTGATTCGGGGTGGTCGCGTGTTGACCACAGCCGGCATTGCGGCCCGTGAGGTGGGTGTCCGTGAT
Organism: Specibacter sp. NPDC057265; assembly: GCF_042668835.1. Lineage (NCBI taxonomy): Bacteria > Bacillati > Actinomycetota > Actinomycetes > Micrococcales > Micrococcaceae > Specibacter > Specibacter sp. NPDC057265. The sequence continues at coordinate 38,803 of NZ_JBHUYE010000016.1, read as the reverse complement.
GGTGTGGTCATTGCCTTGGAGCCGTTGGGCAATAATCTCCAGGGCCGTGAGGTCATTGAGCTCGCTGATGATGAGACCTTGATTCCGGGTCTGGTGGACAGTCATGTGCACGTGAACGAACCGGGCCGCACCGATTGGGAAGGGTTCGCTTCCGCGACCCGTGCCGCCGCGGCCGGCGGTGTGACCACCATCATTGACATGCCCTTGAACAGCATCCCGGCGACCACGAACGTGGAGGCGCTCAAGGCCAAGCGGGATGTGGCCCGGGATCAGGCGTTCGTGGATGTGGGTTTCTGGGGTGGGGCGATTCCGGGAAACACCAAGGATTTGCGGCCTTTGCATGACGCGGGCGTGTTTGGTTTCAAGTGCTTCCTGCTCCACTCCGGGGTGGACGAGTTCCCGCCCCTGGAAGCGGACGAGATGGAAAAGGACATGGCGGAGCTGAAGTCCTTTGACTCCATCATGATCGTGCACGCCGAAGATTCCCGCGCCATCGACCGGGCCCCCACCGCCGAAGGGGACCAGTACAACAAGTTCCTGGCCTCCCGCCCCCGGGGCGCGGAAAACCTGGCGATCGCCGAGGTCATTGAACGGGCCCGCTGGACCGGGGCCCGCGCGCACATCCTGCACCTGAGTTCCTCCGACGCGCTGCCCATGATCGCCAGCGCCCGCCGCGACGGGGTGAAACTGACGGTGGAAACCTGCCCGCACTACCTGACCCTGATGGCCGAGGAAATCCCCAACGGCGGCACCGCCTACAAATGCTGCCCACCCATCCGTGAAGCCGGGAACCGCGAACTGCTCTGGGCCGGTCTGCAGGACGGCACAATCGACTGCATCGTCTCGGACCACTCCCCCAGCACCCTGGATCTGAAAGACCTCGAAAACGGTGACTTCGCCGTCGCCTGGGGCGGAGTCTCCTCCCTGCAACTGGGCCTGTCCCTGATCTGGACCGAAGCCCGCCACCGCGGCATCACCTTGGAACAAGTCAGCCACTGGATGTCCACCGCCCCGGCCGAACTCGTCGGCTTGCACAAAAAAGGCAAAATCGCCCCCGGCCACGACGCCGACTTCGCGATCTTCGCCGCCAACGACGCCTACGTCGTGGACGTGCAAAAACTCAAACACAAAAACCCCATCACCCCCTACGACGGACGCGCCCTCTCCGGCGTCGTCCGCGCCACCTACCTGCGCGGAAACAAACTCGACGGCACCACCCCCACCGGCAAACTCCTGCGCCGCGGCGAAATCACCGTGGAACGCGAGGTTCACGCCTGAGTCTGGTTGCCGCGTGACCCTCCATCCAGCCGGCTGCCGGCAGCGGCGCCAAGGTGGAGGGTTTCCGGTAAACGGTTCCGGGCTTCTTGTGCGGTGAGGACAGCGGCACCGGCCAGGTGGGCACGGTTGGCCACATTTTCCGTGCAGGGTGCCAGATGGCCAGCCGGATCCAGCCGTCGGGAACTGATCAAATCGTCATCTTTTCGTGAATGGGGAACGTTTTGGACCCGTAGACAGCAACTAAATCCGCGGGTCGATCCTGTTGAAAGTGGTTCGGGCCCCTGCCGGTGGGTTCCGGCAGGGGCCCGAAGGGACGCCGTCCCACACCGCGGCTGCGGGGTGTTGGGGAACAGTTAGTTCGGCGTCACGTGGAAGGCACCGAAGGAAAACAGCCGGCCGTTCCCACCCGATGCCACCAAGGTGTCCTTGCCATTTTTTGTGCCCTCGGGGACGGTGAAGGTGACGGTGCCCTGCGCATCGGCCAGGAACCAGCCCATGCGGGCTCCGTGCTGATTCAAATGCACATAAACCCATTCATTGGCGGGGAGGTTTTTGACCGTCACGGGGTCGCCAATGCTGTACTTGCCCGTGCTCAGCCCCAGATCAACGGGCGGCTGACCCTTCAAGTTTTGACGCTGGACTGACGGCTCAAAATCAGGCTTGGCCGCTTGCACGGGCAGGTCAATGCCGCGCACAATGACGTCCTTGGATGCGTCCTTGGCGCCGTTGGCTGCGGCAAGCACGATGGAACGCTCCGCCACGGCACCTTCGGCAAGTTCCGCCGCCGAGAGTTCACGGGTTTCCGTGAATGTGGCCGTGGCGCCAGCAGCCAGGGTTCCGTGATCGGTGCCAAGTCCGGCAACACCGGTCAAGGTGACGTTCCCGGAGTTGGTGGCGGTGACGGTGGTGGTGACCGTTTCACCGGCTCCAGCCAGGCCGTTGCCGTCGGTGTCGTTCCACACGGCAATCGCGGTCGCCGACAATTGGGGCTTGCGTGCCAGCACGTCAACTTCGTTGCCGGTGATGGTGAACGTCTGGCTTGCCAATCCAGCACTGGTGACGGACCAGGTGGTCAAGGGGATAAAAAAGCCGTTGGCCAGTTCATCAGCCGTGACCGCATGGCGGGGCGTCCCACAGGTGTAGTTTGCCCACATGGCGAGGTTGTTCCAGCGGCAGTTGCCGCCGGCCGGGGGCAGGAACGGGTCAAAGTTGCCGGAAACCGGCGCAACATTGGCGGTGACATTGCTGAGGCTGGTCACGGCAAACTGGTACGGGAGCTTCTCGCCCACCGTGTACGGCGTGGTGGTGAGGTCGCGGCCCTTGTCCGTGCGTGAACCAACCACGTCCAGGCCAATGGTGGGTGCGGCGCCGCCAGTGACCGTCACGGGAACCACTGCGCTGAATTCGCTGCTGCCGTAAGCAACCCTGGCCGTGACCGAATAGCTTCCGGCCTTGGCGCTGGCGGGGATGGTCACTGGGACGGTGACGGTGGCGGACTCCCCGGCGGGGACGTCGGCAAATGCCGCCGTGCCAAAGGTCCAGGCGTTCTGTGCTGCGAAGGTGGCCTTGGCCCCGGTGATGGTCTTGTCGCTTCCGTTGACCAAGGTCATTTCAGCCTGCACGGTTTCCCCGTTGGCTCCCGCGACGGCCTTGGCGGTGAGCTCGACGCCGCACTCGATGCCGAGCCATTCGGCGTCGAACTTGCCGAAGGTCATGGTGTTGTTGTCACCTTCATAGAAGACAGCAAAGGTGCCATCCCCCAGCGCGGTGACGGTTGAGTAGCTCATGGCGCCGGCCTTGAACTGCTTGCCGGCGCTCCACGTGGCGCCATCGTCGCAGGAGTAGCGGATGGTGCCGTTCTGGCGCCCTGAAGTGCTGTTGGCATTGGAAAACAGCAGCATCTTGGCCTCATCCGAACCCTGCGCAGCGTCGGGGTGCATGCGGGCAATCGAGGCATTGTTGACGGGGTCACTGAGCCGCGTATCCACGGTGACGGGGCCATACGTTTGGCCGCCGTCTTTGGAGATGGCGATCTTGCGGCCGCCGTTGCCGCCACTGCTGGCGCGTGAATTGAGCATGACGTCGCCGTTGGACAGCTCAACCGTCTTGTTCTCATCCATGCCGGTGCCCACAAAGGCGCCGCGCTGCCACGTCCTGCCATGGTCGTCGGAGAAGACGCTGTAGGCCTGGTACTCAATGGCGCCACTGGCCTGCTTGACCTTGCCGGTGTACTGCTGAATCAGCCGTCCCTTGTGCTCCCCGTACTTGAGCTGGATGCCCTGGCCTGAGGAGGCGAAGACGCCGGAGACGCCGCCAACATTGGCAAAATCACCGGCAGGCTTGACCACGTCGGTGATCAGCGGGCCGTCGAAGCCGGCGAACTCCGAGTCCGCGGCGTAGTCAACCGGTGGCAGCTCGGGCAGGTGGGCCGGGTCCATGGACCAGCTCAGGCCCTGGTCATGGGAAACGGCGACGGCGGCGCTGGTGATTTGGCGGTCTGCGTCATCATTGCCGAAGCCGCTGGCTTGGAAGCTGACGTCCTTGGAGTAGACGAAGAAGTTGAAAACATCCCCCGTGACCTCGTCGACCACGTAGCTGGGGTCGCTGAAACCAAAGACGGGCTTGTCGGCGGTGGGCATCTGGCCGCGTGCCACATAGCTGGGCGGGCCCCAGGTCTTGCCGTTGTCGGTGCTGCGGCGCTGAAGGATGGAGTTGGGCTGGGGCGCATCGCCGCCGTAGGGCCGGCCGTCATAGGAGGCCAGCACCACGCCGTCGCCCAGGTGGGCCAGTGCGGGGATGCGGTAGTTCGCCCCGAGCACAGGGTCAATGGCGTTGTCGCCATTTTTTGCCAGCACCTGCTCGGCATAATTGCCTGCTTCCGAGGCGGGAACAGCTCCGCTCTCCGCCTGGGCAGGGGCGGTCATGGTGGCCAACAGTGTTGCGGCGAGGGCACCGGCGGCAATTGCCGTTTGGGCCCGCCTCCCTGGGCGTTGCGTGTGGGTGGATTTCATGTGGTCCTTTCGGCGGCCTTCATTGGCCGCGTGGCAGTGGCCGTTTTGTGACATGTGCCATGCCGGGCTGCGATTCATCAGACATGGAACATCCTACAAAGATAGCGTGTGCTGAATCACAATACGACTTTGTGACAAATTCTTGGATCCGCCTGGGACTGGATAATGGGCAAGCCGTGGCGGCGGGCCTCCGCTGCGAAATTCCACAGTGGGCATTGACTGCGTAGAATGGAATGGCAAGCTCGCGGAGCGCCCTCCTGCCCAGGTTTTCAAGCACCTCCACCTTCGATGGCGTAAGACGGCACTCCGCGGCCACCCCTTTTAATTACCAGGAGTTCCCGCGATGCCCCGGATCGTTGTCGACGTCATGCTCAAGCCCGAAATTCTGGATCCGCAGGGGAAAGCCATTGTTGGCGCACTCCCCCGTTTGGGATTCAACGCATTCTCCTCCGTCCGCCAAGGCAAGCGCTTTGAACTCACGGTCGACGGCGAGGTCACGGACGAAATCCTGGCCCAGGCCCGTTCAGCCGCGGAGACCATGCTCTCCAACCCCGTCATTGAAGATGTGGTCAATGTTGAGGTTGTGGCGGACCAGTCATGACTGAAACACCCTTGATTGGCGGGTTCTCCCCCGCCCCCGCAGACAGCCGGCTGCTTGGCGCCCGCATTGGCGTGGTCACCTTTCCGGGGACCTTGGATGACCGGGATGCAAGCCGTGCCGTCCGGCTGGCAGGCGGCACCGCCGTCGAACTGTGGCACGCCGACACGGAGCTGGGCAATGTGGACGCGGTCATCATCCCCGGTGGATTCTCCTACGGCGACTACCTGCGCGCCGGCGCCATTTCCCGCTTCGCGCCGCTGATGTCCAAGATCGTGGACGCAGCCAATTCCGACGCCAAACTGCCTGTTTTGGGCATTTGCAACGGTTTCCAGATCCTCACCGAGGCGCACCTGCTGCCCGGTTCCATGATTAAGAACGACCACTTGAAGTTCCTGTGCCGTGACCAGGTGCTGCGCGTGGAAAACAACACCACCGCATGGACCAGCGACTTCACGGCCAGCCAAAACATCACCATCCCGTTGAAGAACCAGGACGGGCAGTACATTGCGGATGAAAAAACGCTTGACGCCCTTGAAGCCGAGGGCCGCGTGACGTTCAGCTATGTGGACTTCAACCCCAATGGTTCACGGCGCAACATTGCAGGCATTTCCAACGCCGCCGGCAACGTGGTGGGCCTGATGCCGCACCCCGAGCACGCCGTCGAGGCCGGTTACGGACCCGCTCACACGGGCACCGACGGCCTGGGCTTCTTTACTTCCGTCTTGAACACGCTTGTGGGAGGCAAATAAATGACTGAGATCTCAACGGGCGCAACGGCCGCAGACACCGCCAAAAAGTTCAACATCGACACCGTGGAACACGCCGCAGCCACCCCGGACGTGGAACTGCCCTGGGCCGAGCTGGGTTTGAAGCAAAACGAGTTCGACGACGTGGTGAAGGTTCTGGGCCGCCGTCCCACCGCCGCGGAACTGGCCATGTACTCGGTCATGTGGAGCGAACACTGCTCCTACAAGTCCTCCAAAAACCACCTGCGCCAGTTCGGTGCCAAGGTCACGGAGGAAATGAAGAAGGACATGCTGGTGGGCATTGGCGAAAACGCCGGCGTCACCAACCTGGGCGACGGCTGGGCCGTGACCTTCAAGATCGAATCCCACAACTCACCCTCCATGGTGGAGCCGTACCAGGGCGCCGCCACCGGCATTGGCGGCATTGTCCGTGACATCATCTCCATGGGCGCCCGCCCGGTGGCTGTGATGGATCCGCTGCGTTTTGGCGCCATTGACCACCCGGACACCGCACGTGTCATGCACGGTGCAGTGGCCGGCATCGGCGGCTACGGCAACTCGCTGGGTCTGCCGAACATTGGCGGCGAAATGGTCTTCGACTCCGTGTACCAGGGCAACCCGCTGGTCAATGCGCTCGCCGTGGGAGTGATGCGCCATGAGGACATCCGCCTGGCCAACGCCTCCGGCAAGGGCAACAAGGTGGTCCTGTTTGGCGCCCGCACCGGCGGCGACGGCATTGGCGGTGCCTCCATCCTGTCCTCGGAATCCTTCGACGACACCAAGCCCTCCAAGCGCCCCGCCGTGCAGGTGGGCGATCCCTTCGCCGAGAAGGTGCTCATTGAGTGCTGCCTGGAGCTGTTCAAGGGCTCCCTCGTGGAAGGCATCCAAGACCTCGGCGCGGCAGGCATCTCCTGCGCCACGAGTGAGCTGGCCTCCAATGGCGACGGCGGCATGGAAGTTGAACTGACCTCCGTCCTGCTGCGCGATCCTTCCCTGACACCGGGCGAAATCCTGATGAGTGAATCCCAGGAACGCATGATGGCGGTGGTCTCCCCGGACAACGTGGCGGCTTTTGAAGCGGTCATGGAGAAATGGGCCGTGGAGTACTCCTGGCTCGGCGAGGTCACCGACACCGGCCGTTTGATCATCAAGTGGGACGGCGAAGTCATTGTCGACGTCGACCCGCGCACCGTGGCCCATGACGGCCCGGTATATGACCGCCCCTACGCCCGGCCGGACTGGCAGGATTCGCTGCAGGCCAACACCTTCACCGGTTCGGTGGAAGATGCGGCCCGCCCGTCCACGCCGGAGGAGTTGAAGGCAGCCGTGTTGGAGCTCATTGCCTCCCCCAACATGTGCTCCAAGGACTGGATCACCAACCAGTACGACCGCTATGTGGGCGGCAACACGGCCATGGCATTCCCGGATGATTCAGGCGTGATCCGCGTCGATGAGGAAAGCGGTTTGGGCGTGGCCCTGGCCACCGACGCCAATGGCCGCTACACCTTCCTGGACCCGTACCACGGCGCCCAGTTGGCCTTGGCCGAGGCCTACAGGAACGTCGCCACCTCCGGCGCGATCCCCATGGCTGTCTCCGACTGCCTGAACTTTGGCTCCCCCGAGGATCCCGACGTGATGTGGCAGCTGGCGGAATCCATCCGCGGCCTCTCCGATGCGTGCATGGTTTTGGGCATTCCGGTCACGGGCGGCAACGTCTCCCTGTACAACCAGACGGGCTCCACCCCCATCCACCCCACCCCCGTGGTGGCGGTGCTGGGCAAGTTCGACGACGTTGCCCGCCGCACGCCGTCGGGCTGGGTTGAGGATGGCCAGGCCATCTACCTGCTGGGCACCACGGCCGCCGAACTGGATGGCTCCGAGTGGGCCAACATGCGCGGCCACCTGGGCGGAATGCCCCCGGCGGTGAACCTGGAACGTGAACGTGAACTGGGTCAGATCCTCATCAACGCCTCACGTGACGGCATGATCGACTCCGCGCACGACCTCTCCGAGGGCGGCCTTGCCGCAGCCCTGGTGGAGTCCGCGCTGCGCTTCAACACCGGTGCCCGCGTGGCCCTGGATGAAGTGGCCGCCCGCGATGGTGTGGACACCTTCACCCTGTTGTTCTCCGAAACGCAGGGCCGTGCCCTGGTGTCGGTGCCACGCAGCGAGGAAGTGCGCTTCAATGACATGTGCACCGCCCGCCGCTTCCCGGTGGCCCGCATCGGCGTGGTGGACGCCGCCGGCGGGGCCCTGGACATCCAGGGCCTGTTCAGCGCGGAGCTGGATGAATTGCGCACAGCACACGAGGGAACATTGCCCAAGTACTTCGGGTAGTTTCTCCTTCAAAAACCCCGGTTGGCTCCTGAGAAAGCCAACCGGGGTTTTTGGGTGCATGATGCGTTGGCTAAGGTTCTAACATGCCCTCATTTATTGGTATTGACCATGTTGCACTCACTGTTTCAAATCTCGCAGTCAGCGTGCCCTTTTATTCACGCCTTTGGGACACTAAACCCGTCGCCACCATGAACGACGGGCCGTTCTCGCGGCAAATATTTGCCCTGCCCGGAGGAATAACGCTGGGATTGACGCAACATGACCACGGCTCAGGGAACCCCTTCGAGCCCAAAACCCCCGGCCTTGACCACCTTGGCTTTAAGGTGGAAAACCGTGCGGAGCTTGAGGCATGTGCGCAACTCCTCGATGATCAGGACATCCGCCACAGCGGTCTGGTGGAAGCGCCGTACGGGACAGCGCTGAGCTTTAAGGATCCAGACGGCATTGCCCTGGAATTTTTCCTCGGCGCTTAATTCCCGGCGTAAACCCTGGGACGGTCCTTCCCGCCTTCCCTGAGGTTTATCGTGACCGCGCGCTCAGGGCACCTCCAGGCCGGGACAGGCCCAAATGCCCCCGGAGTGTATCGGTGTCATAGCTGTGACGAAACAGTCCGCGTTGCTGCAGGACCGGAACAACGTGGTCTACAAAGTCGTCAAGGCCTCCGGGCAGGGTCGGTGGCATCAAGTTAAAACCGTCCGCGCCTTCATGCTCGAACCAATGGGTAATTTTGTCCGCAATTTGCTCAGGCGTGCCCACCATGGTGCAGTGGCCGCCACCGGCAGCCAGCCTGCCCAGCAGTTCACGGACGGTGGGCCGCTCCACGGCGATAATCCGTTGAATGGTGGCATACCGCCCCTTGGGCCCGGTGAATTCTTCCAGCGGTGGCAGCAACGGAACGGGAGCATCCAGTTCCCAGTCCATGCAGTCCTGCCCCACGAACTGGCCCAGCTGGCGCAGCGAATCTTCGGCTGGAAGCAGTTCATCAAGTTCGCGCTGCTTGGCTTTAGCCTCTGCCTCGGTGGAACCAAGGTAGGTGACCAACCCGGGCATGATCGCCACGGCGCCCGGGTTGCGCCCGGCTTGGCGGATTCGGGTCTTAAGATCCCGGTAATACGCCTGAGCGCTGGGCAGGTCATAGGCCACGGCATAGATTGCTTCGGCACGGCGGGCAGCCAACTGCCGGCCCGCCTCTGATGCCCCGGCTTGAAAAAGCACCGGGTGACCCTGCGGCGGACGCGGCACATTTAACGGTCCATCGACGAGAAACCGCTCGCTGCGGTGATTGATGGCCCGCACCCCCGCCGGATCCGCGTAGACACCGGACCGGTCGTAACGCAGCGCGTCGTCAGCCCATGAGTCCCAGAGACCCAGGACCACCTCGATGAATTCCTCCGCACGGGCATACCGGTCCAGAGACTCCGGCATGCGCTCCAGCCCATGGTTGCGGGCCTCCGCGTCGAACATGGAGGTCACCACATTCCAACCCACCCGGCCACCGGAAATATGGTCCAGTGAAGCCAACATCCGCGCCGCATGGAACGGGGTGTGGAAGGTGCTGGAAATGGTGCTGACCAGACCAATCCTGCTTGTGGCCCGACTCATGGCCGCCAGCGCGGTCATCGGTTCAAGGAACCACAGCGGCCCGTCGGCGACATTAGCTGCGGCGTGCCCATCGGCGAAAAACACCGCGTCCAGGAAACCGCGCTCGGCGGTGCGGGCCAACTGCTCTAAATAAGTGACATCCCCCAGCTGCTCAACTGGTGATTGTGGATGGCGCCATGCGGCTTTATGGTGTCCACAACCGAAGATGAACAGGTTCAAGTGCAGCTGGCGAGTTTCGAAAGTCATCCCTTTACCAGCCCGCCGTCAACAATGAGATTCTGTCCCGTCACCGCGCGGGACCAGGGGGAGGCGAAAAACAAGGCAGCGTCCGCGAACTCTTTCGGCGTAGTGACCCGCCGCAGCGAGGTCCCGGCGGCAATCATGTCAAAAACTTCCTCCGGGGTGGCTGAGCTGGCATCCGTGCTGCGCAACAAGCCGCCTGAAACCATGTTGACTGTGATCCCGGCAGGGCCTAAATCGTGGGAAAGAGTGCGGGTCAGCGACAGCAGGGCAGCCTTCGCGGCCGTGTAATCGTGATAGGGGACCACCGGGTGCTGAAATAAATTGGTGCCGACATTGATGACGCGTCCAAAGCCGGCTGCCCGCATCTTGGGCAATACTGCCTGCACAGTGTTCAACGCCCCGCGTACAGTTCCGGAGAACTGCTGCTCCAGGTTCTCCCAGTTCAACGTGTCCGCCTGCGGTCGCGCGTCGCCGTTGAAGGAGAAGTCGGCCAGTGCATTGTTGACGACCGTAGTGATGGGGGAACCAAAATGCGCCTCGGCCCTTTCAACCATGGCATTGACCTGCTGCGCATCACGTACATCTGCTTGCAGGGCCACAGCCCGTTCAGGAAAAGCTGCCGCTGCTCCCTGCGCCGCGTCAGCGCTTTCTAAATAATTAATCACCACACGGGAGCCTTCCTTGAGGAAAGACTGCACCAGGCGGGCACCAAGTCCCCTCGCGCCTCCGGTGACCAGCACTACTTGGTCGTGGATGGGCAGGGCTTTGGGGGAAACTGTTGTGGACTTCATGTGAATCACCTTTCGACGGGTGACGAAGGCACGTAGACGTAGATGACCGTTGACCGGTGCTGACATCCCTTCGCCAGTACTAACTGGAGCAGGTTCACCGGGTTTAATCTCAGCTCCTGACCGGCTTGCGCCGCGCCGGGGCACCCCGTGTCGCTTCTGCCTACCATAGCCCATTGGGAAATTCTTGGGGTGGTCACTTTGCGGCCCGTCACAACAGATGCCCCCGGGCGTGGAAGGCAACGATGTCCAAACTGACACGGTGGGGGATCATGGAACCGGGTGGGATGGAAACCCGAAAACCATTTCTTGGGGCCCTGACAAGTTCGGCACAGTCCCCGCATCACGGCATGGTCCACCTTGGCATCCAACGCAGCACCATGGGCCAACCAGGCTGCATTTCAGGCATGCAGTCCTGCAGACGGAACCTCAGGCGCCAAAGCCGCACCCGGTCTGGCGCATGGCACCCCCTGCGCCAAACCGGCATGGAATCCGGCGCAGAACAGCCCACCTTGGCATCCAACGCACCACCATGCACACCAGCGGCGGACAATCCGGCGCCTGCGACACTTAGAATCCGCCGCTCAACGCCCTCGCCGCCTGCTGGTATGAACGCGTCACGCCCGCCTGGGCCAATTTGGTCACCGGGGAGCCCAGGGTATATATCAATCCCGCCGGTCTGCTGAACGCCAGCAGCCTAAAGTGCACGGCGCCGTCGGGCCTCATCAGGGCCAGGAAGGCCTCCTCGCCCAGGGCGGGATGGCCCGGCAAGGTCCCGTAGCCAAAACCAGCCACTGTCACCGCGCTGCCCTCATCCGTCTCCAGCCGCTGCGGCTCCAGAGCCCACACCACTTCGCACGGTACGGGGAGCCGCAGCTGGCCCACACCAAATCCACTCACCACCCGCGCACCCACCGTGGCCCGCGGCGGGGCCTTGACGGTCAACCCGGCCCGGCGTTGAATCTCCCACGTCATGATGCCCTCTGCGAGCGCAGCGAAGGTCTCCGGGCCGCTGCCCACTGTGGTGGTCTTGTCCACGTGGCTGAATCCCTTGGGCCAGGGAATGTCCTGCGCAGCTGTGAGTGCCGCCAGGCGGGTCAACCCCAGCTGCGGATAATCCAAATTGCTACTCCCCTGCGGCATGGGCACTCCATTTCAAGGCGGTTTGTTGCTTTTTGGGTAAGCCGGCCACCACTAGATCGTAGGAATCCTCCAGCATTTCCAGGACCATCTGTTCCTCCACGCGGGAGGTGTCAACAGTGTTCCAGTGCCGTTTGTTCAGGTGGTACCCACCGGTGATTCCGGGATTTGCCTCGCGCAGACCCGGCGCGAGCTCGGGATCACATTTGAGGCTGATGCTCAAAGGTTGGCTGTCCAGATCCCCCAAGGCGAAGACCTTGCCCGGACGGTCCCCTGTGGGGGCCTTGACCTTGAACACGCTGGTTTCCGCGCCAAAGGGGAAGTCTTCATAGGCCCCGGGCAGGTTCAATGCCGCGGCGCGCAGGGATGAAGGTGCGATGCTCATGCGGCGCCGCCGGTTGCAAGCACTTCGTAGCGCAACATGGCGAACTGGCCATGTTGCTGCGCGCTGCGCAGTTTGAGCCGCTCAGGCCCCACGGATCGGGGCAGCAGCGGCGCCCCGCCGGTCAACGCTGCGGGGGCAAAACTAATGATGAGTTCATTCAGGGCCCCGGCGTCGAGAAACTGTCCGGCCAGGTCCCCGCCACCTACAATCCATACATCCTTGTCCCCTGCCGCAGCCTTGATATCAGCCAATGCCGATGTGACCGGACCATTGACCAGGCGCACGTCCGCTCCTGCCGGGATGGGCAGCTTCCGGGAAGTGAAGACGTAGGTGGGTTTGTCCCCGTAGAACTGCTGCCATTTCCTGGGTTCGGCCATCAGGTTCTCAGCGCGCAACACCCACTCGTAGGTGGCGGCGCCCTCCACAAAAACACCCGTGGTGTCCATGAACGCAGCAATGTCCGGTGCGCCCGCATTATCCACTGAGAACAACCAGTCAAGGGAGTGGCTGGCATCAGCCAAAAACCCATTGAGGGTGCTCGCGGTGTAGTAAACAATGTCCGTCATGGTTCAACGCTACCCGCTTCGAACCCGGCCAGCGGCGTCTCCAACGCGCTCATCCCGGGTACATCCCCCACCGGGCGGCCTCAATTTTGGGGCAGGTGTCCATCACGACGTCCAGGCCCGCGTCCAGTGCTCGCTGGGCGGCTTGCTCATCCACCACACCCAATTGCAGCCACACCGCCTTGGCTCCTGCCGCAATGGCTTGATCCACCACGGCACCAACCCTGGTGGAGTTCACAAAGCAGTCCACCACGTCAATGGGACCAGGCACTTCGGCCAGGGATTTGTAGCCTTTGGCCCCGTGGACGTCGTCGCCCTTTAAGCTCACGGGGATGATTTCATGACCCAGCCCCCGCTGTAGAAAGCGGGCAACATCCACGGCAGGACGCAGCGGGTTGCCTGACAAACCCACCACCGCCCAACGGCCGGGCGTGGTCAGCAGGCGCTTGATGAGTTCAGGGTCATTGATGGCAGCCATCTTTTGAGCCTAATCCCCCCGGGGCGTGCTTGCCCAGTGCCTTGGGGGCCGGACCGGGGTGGATTGTTACGCCGTGAGAACTGCGATTGGCCACCTAATTGCTCCACCCCTTAGAGCCGTTCTACTCTGGAAACGACCATCCCGAGCGGCCGAGAGATCTGGCTCAGCGACGCCGCAGCAACCCTGGTCGCCACTTCCTTCAAAAGTGGCGATGTTTGGCAGGGTGCTACCGCCAGGACCGATGGAGTGCTCCCATGCCTGCTTTGCTTTCGCCGTCCCCTACAGCCGCGCCCAGCACGATGGATCCGCAAGGAACCGCCGCCATGAGCGTGTCCTTTCAGAATCTGGGCCGCTCCTTTGGCACCGGAGCCAACACCCATCCAGTGCTTCGAAACGTCTCCTTTGACGTGGAAGCCGGAGAAATTGTGGCCCTGCTGGGTCCTTCAGGTTGCGGGAAGTCCACCTTGCTGCGTGCAGTGGCCGGTCTCGATGCCCCCAGCACCGGTGCCGTCACCATTGCTGGCAGGGCAGTGTCCGGCATCGACGCCCGCTGCGCCGTCGCCTTCCAGGAACCCCGCCTTTTGCCGTGGAAATCGCTCGCGGGGAATGTGGCCATTGGCGTTCCGGCAGCGGCCGACGCCGGACGCCGCCGACACGTGGTGGCGAACCTTTTGAATTTGGTGGGCTTGTCGAAGTTTTCCGGGCACCGGCCGCGGGAGGTTTCCGGCGGCATGGCCCAGCGGGCCTCGCTGGCGCGGGCCTTGGCACGCAATCCAGGGGTCCTGTTGCTCGATGAGCCTTTTGGCGCGCTGGATGCACTTACCCGCATCACCATGCAGGATCTGCTGTTGGATGTGCATGCGGCGGAACCCACCACTATCCTGCTCGTGACGCATGATGTGGATGAGGCATTGCAGCTCGCTGACCGCATTATTTTGCTGGGCAGCGATGGATCGCCTGAGCCAGGCGCCACCATTGTGCGCACCGTGAATGTCCCCGGAGCCCGCCCGCGCGACCGGGCCTCCACGGAATTGGCGGAACTGCGCAGTTCACTGCTCTCCAGCCTCGGCGTCAGCGGCCACTGACTGCCCGGCGCAGCACCCACACTTTTGCTCCACTCCAACAAACTTTAGGACGATCATGCCTGCCTTGAATTCTTTTAGCCGCCGCTCCTTCCTCAGCGTCGCAGCTGCCGCCTCCGCCCTGGCCCTGGCCAGTTGCTCCGGGGAGGACGCCACCTCCAGTGTTGCCGGCAAAGACGGTGCCCCCGGAACTTTGAACATTGATTTTGCCACCTACAATCCGTTGAGCCTGGTGATCAAGGAAAAGGGCTGGTTGGAGGCAACCCTGGCGGAAAAGAACGTCACTGTGAACTGGCTGCAGTCGGCCGGATCCAACAAGGCCAATGAGGCCCTGCGTGCCGGGGCCGTCGATGTTGGCTCCACAGCCGGTTCCGCAGCGCTTTTGGCCCGCGCCAACAACTCCCCCATCAAGACCATCTCCCTTTACTCCCAGCCGGAGTGGTCCGCTCTGGTGGTGGGCAAGAATTCCGGCATTAAGACAGTTGCAGACCTCAAGGGCAAGTCAATTGCCGCCACCAAGGGCACGGACCCCTACTTCTTCCTGGTGCAGGCGCTGGAGGAGGCTGGACTGAGCACCAAGGACGTCACGGTGGAGAACCTCCAGCACGCCGACGGCAAGGCGGCCCTGGCCAATGGCTCAGTGGATGCCTGGTCCGGTCTGGATCCCATCATGGCCACCGCCGAACAAGAGGGGGCCACGCTGTTTTACCGGAACCTGGATTTCAACACCTACGGCTTCCTCAATGCCACCGAGTCATTTTTGCAGAACCAGCCCGAACTTGCGCAGACAGTGGTCGACGCCTATGAGAAGGCCCGCGTCTGGGCAGCTGCGAACCCCGAGGAGACTGCCCAAATCCTTGCTGACGCTGCCGGTTTAAAGCCGGAGGTTGCCACCACGGTCATTCTTGAACGCAGCAACCTGGACGTTTCCGGCATTCCCGGGGACAAGCAGCGCGCCGTTTTGACCAAGATTGGTCCCACGTTTGTGGAACTTGGCGACGTCAAGTCCCAGGCGGATGTGGATGCGGCGCTGGAAAGCCTGCTCGATGACTCTCTGGCCCAGAAGGCCAACCCTGATTCAATCAAGGAATCCGCATGACCCACCTCGGCAACCCGGTGATCACAGGCAGCAGCCTTGAACACACCAATATTGGCGCCCCCGCCTCCCCTGGCCCAGTGACGACGGCCGCTGCCACCTCCCTGCTGGGCAGGGGCTGGGTCCGCCTGGGCCTGGGGCTGGTCCTGCCGGCCTTGATTCTTCTGGCCTGGCAGCTCAGCACGGCTGCGGGGGTGTTCTCTCCGGTCCAGCTGCCGGCACCCCGGGCCGTGCTGGAGGCGGGCACGGATCTCATCAGCCGCAATGAACTGTTCAAGCATGTGGGGATCTCCGCCCAGCGCGTGATCCTTGGTTTTCTCGCCGGGGCGGCACTGGGCGTGTCCCTGGGCGCGCTGGTGGGTCTGTCCAAAATTGCCGAAGTGCTGCTCGGGCCGACAATTGGCGCCCTGCGCGCGGTGCCGTCCCTGGCGTGGGTGCCCCTGCTGATTCTCTGGATGAAGATTGGTGAGGACTCCAAAGTCACCTTGATCATCATCGGGGCGTTCTTCCCCGTGTTCACCACGGTGTCCCTGGCCCTGCGCCACGTGGACAGGAACCTGGTGGAAGCGGGGCGCGCCTTTGGACTTAAAGGCCTGAAGCTGCTGACCACTGTGCAGCTGCCGGCCGTGGTGCCGTCCCTGTTTTCCGGGCTGCGCCTGGCCTTGGCCCAGGCCTGGCTGTTCCTGGTGGCTGCCGAACTCATTGCAGCATCCATGGGTCTGGGCTTTTTGCTCACGGATTCCCAAAACAATGGCCGCACCGACAGGCTGCTGTTGGCCATTGTGCTGTTGGCGGTGCTGGGCAAGGCCACCGACGCCCTGCTGGGCCTGGCGGAGAAGTGGGCTGTGCGCAGATGGTCGTAACAACCGCGGCCCCGGCACCAACGGCACCCCCGGAGGCATCCGAGCAGCAGCGGCTGGAATTCTGGGCCGCCGCGGCCGCCCGGCTGGAGTGGTCCCAACCCTGGCACACCATCCACAGCGCCACCGCCGCCAACACCGCCGCCCGCCGCGGCCCGGATCTGCGCTGGTTCGCCGGCGGGAAGCTCAACGCCGCCGTGAACTGCGCGGACAGACACGTCGCCGCCGGCAACGGCAGCAAAATTGCACTGCATTTTGAAGGCGAACCGGGCGACCGACGCAGTGTCAGCTACCGCGAACTGACCGGGTTGGTCAGCCAGTGCGCCAACGCGCTCACGGCCCTGGGCATTGGCGCGGGCGACCGCGTGGTGATTTATTTGCCGGTTTTGGTGGAGACCATTGTCATCACCCTGGCCTGCGCCCGGATCGGCGCAGTGCACTCCCTGGTGTTTGGCGGTTTCTCCGCGGAGGCCTTGAAGTTCCGGGTGGAGGACACCGGCGCCAAGCTTTTGGTCACCACCGACGGCCAGTTCCGCCGCGGCGCCGCCGTGGCGGTGAAGGCCAATGCAGACCAGGCGGTCAGCGGGACGAACGCCATTGAACATGTGCTGGTGATCAACCGCACCACGGACGCCGCGGAACTGGACACGGTGCCGTGGACGCCCGGCCGTGACGTCTGGTGGCATGAGGTGGTGGACACGGCTTCACGCGTGCACCAGGCGGAGCCGTTCGACGCCGAGCATCCCCTGTTCATCATGTACACCTCCGGCACCACCGGCCAGCCCAAGGGTTTGGTCCACACCACCGGCGGCTATTTGACGCAGGTTTCCTGGAGCCACGAATTCCTTTTCAGCAACCCCGATCCGGACCGCCGCGCCGACGACGTGCATTGGTGCACGGCCGATCTTGCCTGGGTCACGGCCCACAGCTACGAGATATACGGCCCGCTTTCCAACGGGGCAACCCAGGTCATTTATGAGGGCGTTCCCAATGCCCCGCACCCGGGCCGCCACTTTGAGATCATCGAACGCTACAAGGTCACCAGCTACTACACGGCCCCCACCCTGGTCCGTTCCCTGATGGGCTGGTTCCCCCACGGCATCCCGGACTCCCACAACCTTTCCTCCATCCGCCTGGCCGGCACCGTGGGCGAGGCCGTCAACCCCGAAGCGTGGCGCTGGCTGCGCAACAATGTGGGCAAGGACTCGCTGGTGCCCGGGCAGCCGGCGCGTGGCATCCCCATGGTGGACACCTGGTGGCAGTCGGAGACCGGCGCCACCATCCTGTCCCCACGCCCGGACGCCACCACCTTCAAGCCCGGCTGCGGCACCCGCGCGCTTCCCGGCGTCGCCGTTGACATCGTGGACGACGCCGGCAGCAAAGTCCCGGCTGGAGTGCAGGGCAACATTGTGCTCACCAAAACGGGCCCGGCCATGGCGCGCACCGTCTGGGGAAACCCGGAGCGCTACTTCAGCTCCTACTGGGAAAAGTATGCCCAGCAGGGCTGGTTCCTGGCCGGTGACGGCGCCCGCTTTGATCAGGACGGCGATGTGTGGATCCTGGGTCGGAGCGACGATGTCATCAACATTTCCGGCCACCGCCTCTCCACCATTGAAATTGAGTCGGCCCTGGTGGCCCATCCGGCAGTGGTGGAAGCCGGCGTGTGCCCCACCTTTGATGCCGCCACCGGGCATGCGGCCACCGCTTTTGTGGTCCCCCACGACACCTCCCTCATCACCCGGGACGGGCGCGGCACCGCCGCCCAACGCAGCGCCATTGCGGAACTGCGCGCGCACGTGGCCACCCAGATCGGCCCCATTGCCAAGCCGCGCGACATTGTCTTTGTCCCTGACGTGCCCAAGACCCGCTCCGGAAAAATCATGCGCCGCCTGCTGACGCAAATGTTTGAAGGCTCGGCGCTGGGCGACACCACCAGCTTGCAAAACGAGCCCTGCATTGCAGCTGTCCAGCAGATTTGCACCCAAAGATCCAAGGCGTAAGGAAAAAGCACACCATGAACAGTCCCCACACACCTCAAGGAGCGCGTCTTTAATGGCTGAGCACCAATTCGGTTTCCGCACCCGCGCCCTGCACGCCGGCGGCACCCCCGACGCCGTCCATGGCGCCCGCACGGTGCCCATCTATCAGACCACCTCCTTTGTCTTCAAGGACACCGACGACGCCGCCAAACTGTTTGCGCTGCAAAAGTACGGCAACATCTACTCCCGCATCGGCAACCCCACCGTGGCCGCCTTTGAGGAACGCATCGCATCCCTGGAAGGCGGACTGGGCGCGGTCGCCACGTCCTCGGGCATGGCTGCGGAATTCATCACCTTCGCCGCCTTGACCGGTGCGGGGGACCACATTGTGGCCTCCTCCAAGCTCTACGGGGGGACCATCACGCAGCTGGATGTGACCTTGCGCCGCTTCGGTGTGGAGACCACCTTTGTGGATTCAAATGATCCCGCCGACTTTGCCGCTGCCATCCAGGAGAACACCAAGGCCGTGTACACCGAGATTGTGGCAAACCCCTCCGGGGACATTGCCGATCTTGAGGGCCTGGCGGAAGTGGCGCACGCAGCCGGCGTGCCCCTGGTGGTTGACGCCACCTTGAGCACCCCGTACCTGATCCGGCCCATTGAGTTTGGCGCGGACATTGTGATCCACTCCGCCACCAAATTCCTGGGCGGGCACGGCACCACCCTGGGCGGCGTCGTGGTGGAGTCGGGACGTTTTAATTGGGGCAACGGCAGGTTCCCCACCATGACCGAGCCCGTGGCCTCCTACGGCAATGTCTCCTGGTGGGAAAACTTTGGCGAGTACGGTTTCCTGACCAAGCTGCGCTCGGAGCAGCTGCGCGACATTGGCCCCTCCCTGTCGGCGCAGTCGGCCTTCCAACTGCTGCAGGGCGTGGAAACACTGCCCCAGCGCATGGATGAACACCTGCGCAACGCCGCCGCCGTGGCCCAGTGGCTGGAACAGGATCAGCGTGTCTCCTGGGTCAGTTTTGCCGGCCTGCCCGGCCACCGGCATCATGAACGCGGGCTGCATTATCTGCCCAAGGGCGTTGGCTCGGTCTTTGCCTTTGGTGTGCGCGGCGGGCGGGCTGCGGGGCAGCTGTTCATTGACTCGCTGCAGCTGGCCAGCCACCTGGCCAACATTGGTGACTCCCGCACCCTGGTGCTGCATCCAGCCTCCACCACCCATCAGCAGCTCAGCACGGAGCAGCTCGACGCCGCCGGCGTGCCCGAGGACCTGATCCGCATTTCCGTGGGCCTTGAGGACGTGGCCGACATCCTGTGGGACCTGGATCAGGCCCTGACCCTGGCCCAAGCCTCCCTCAACGGCGTGGCCGCCAAGGCCCAGGCCGTGGCGGAGAACGATGTTGACGGCCCCGGCCTGTCCTGCCGGATTGGAGCAAGCGCATGAGTACCGCTGCACGCACCTGGCTTGGCCCTTCGGCTGCGGAACGCCTGGCCATTTTGCGCAGAACCACCTCCATCGCCATTGTGGGCGCCTCGGACAAGCCCTCGCGTGCCAGCTACTTTGTGGCGACGTACCTGCTCTCCTCCAGCCGCTACCGGGTGTACTTCGTCAATCCCGTGGCCAAGGAGATCCTGGGGCAGCCGGTGTACAAATCACTGGCGGAGCTGCCCGAGGTGCCGGATCTGGTGGACGTGTTCCGCAAGCACGATGACCTGCCCACCGTCCTGGCGCAGGCCCAGGCCGTGGGAGCCCGGACCCTGTGGCTGCAGCTGGGTTCCTGGCACGAAGAGGTGGCGGCTGCGGCGGAGGCTGCGGGCATGGAAGTGGTCATGGACAGGTGCCTTAAAATTGAGCATGCACGTTTCCATGGCGGTCTGAACCTGGCCGGTTTTGACACCGGCGTGATTTCCTCCAAACGGCAGCTGCTGGCCTGATTAGGCGTCGGCGAAGGACTGGTCGGCGCCGGGCCTGTCATTGTCACCGGAGTCGCTGACCGGCTCCTGCCCGTCGTCGCCGTCGGGCTCATCAGCGAGGTCCACATAGTCATCGCTGGTGAGCTCGTCGGTGTACAGGGCCCAAAACTCGTTGGCGGCGGCAGCGGCAGGATCCAGAATTTCAAGCTGGTCCTGAAATGACTTCTTCACAGCCGTGAAATCCTCGTCGTCCTCCGGCCCCACGGTATCCCTGTCAATGGAAACCCAGGCATCAACAATGCCGGGCAGCGTGGCCAGGGAGGAGGCAAGGAGCGTCTCCTCATCTTCACAGACGTACAGAACGGCACCATTGCCCCGGTCCACCACCACGAACTGAAAGTCGCCGTCATTGCAGATGACGGCGCGCCCCTGGGCGTCGTCGGCGAAGGGCGGTTTGAGCCAATCACCGTCCAGCGGCACGTCTTCAAGCATGACCGGATACATCGGTTCCAAGACCTGCCAGATCTGGGAGTCGTTCATGGCTTCCTCCTGCCCTTGGCTTCTGACACTAACCACAGCGCTGGGGCACGTCAACGGCTGGGCATCATTCCACCGGCAACAGCTGTGTGCTGCTTTCCAGGCGGCGGTTGCGCAGCACGGGCAGGAATTCACGCACCTGTTCAAGGCGCCGATGGGTGAGGTCGGCGGTGGCCACGTTCTCGGCGTCGTCCCCCAGGGACGCCACCGCCACGCCCATGGGATCCAGGATCACGGAATGCCCAATGCAGTGGTCGCTGGAGGTGCCGGCAGCCACCACCCAGCAGGTGTTTTCAATGGCCCGGGCCTTCAGGAGCGTTTCCCAGTGTTCCACCTTGTGTTCGCCCTTGAACCAGGCGGCCGACACGCTGAGCACATCCACCCCGGACACGGCCAGTGCACGCGCCAGTTCGGGAAAGCGCAGGTCGTAGCAGGTCATGATGCCCACCTTGAAGCCGCCAAGCTCCACCATCGCCAGCCCCTGCCCGCTGGGCTTGATCTGTTTGGACTCCTGGAAGGAGAACGCGTCGTAGAGGTGCAGCTTGCGGTAGGTGCCCACAATGCCGCCGTCGGCATCCACAGCCACCACCGTGTTGTATGGCCGCTCCTCGCCGCTGGATTCGTAGCCGCCGGCAATGATGGCAATCCCCAGTTCGGCCGCGAGCAGGGACAGTTCCCGCACAAAAGTGGTCCACTGCGCATCCACGGCGGCCGTGAAATCCCCCTCCACCTTTCCCACGGAGAACATGGATTCCTCCGGAAAGACGATCAGCCCGCCGCCGTCCCGGGCAACCCCGGCAGCCAAACGGCGCATCGTGGCCAGGTTCTCCGCAACGTCACCGCCGGGGTTGAATTGTCCAACACTGACTTTCATGGCCCTGTCCCTTCGCCGCTGCTGTACTTCCTTTAGCCTAGCCCGGCCCGCAGTCCGCACATAAAAGCCAGGGCCGGGGCGCGGAACGTACGTCCCGCACCCCGGCCCTGGCTTGGTGGCTCCCGTTTATGGTGGCCGCCTTTTTAGTCAGCTGTTACTGATGAGGTCGTGGCGCACAATGGTCTGGTCGCGGTCCGGGCCCACGCCAATGGCGGAGATCCGGGTCCCTGACATGCCTTCAAGGGCCAGGACGTAGTTCCGGGCGTTCTCGGGCAGGTCCGCCAAGGTGCGGGCCGTGGAGATGTCCTCGGACCATCCCGGAAAGTACTCGAAAATGGGCACTGCATGGTGGAATTCGGTCTGCGTCATGGGCATCTCGTCGTGGCGCACGCCGTCCACGTCGTAGGCCACACAAACCGGGATGGACTCGATGCCCGTGAGCACGTCCAGCTTGGTCACGAAGTAGTCCGTGAAGCCGTTGACGCGGGAGGCGTGGCGGGCCAGGACGGCGTCATACCAACCGCAGCGGCGCGGGCGGCCGGTGTTGACGCCAAACTCGCCGCCGGTCTTCTGCAGGTAGATGCCCATTTCATCAAAGAGCTCGGTGGGGAACGGGCCGGCACCAACACGGGTGGTGTAGGCCTTGATGATGCCCACGGCGCGGGAGATGCGGGTGGGGCCAATGCCCGAGCCCACGGAGGCCCCGCCTGCGGTCGGGTTGGAGGAGGTCACAAAGGGGTAGGTGCCGTGGTCCACGTCCAGGAAGGTAGCCTGGCCGCCCTCCATCAGCACCACTTCGCCGCGGTCCAAAGCCTCGTTAAGCACAAAGGTGGAGTCAATGACCATGGGGCGCAGGCGTTCGGCGAAGGCCAGGAAGTACTCCACAATCTCCTGAACCTCCACGTCGCGGCGGTTGTACACCTTCACCAGCAGCTGGTTCTTTTGCTTCAGCGAGCCTTCCACCTTCTGGCGCAGGATGGACTCGTCAAAGACATCCTGGACGCGGATCCCCAGGCGGGCCACCTTGTCCATGTAGGCCGGACCAATGCCGCGGCCGGTGGTGCCAATGGCGCGCTTGCCCAGGAAACGCTCGGTGACCTTGTCCAGCACCTGGTGGTACGGGGCCACCAGGTGGGCGTTGGCGGAAATGCGGAGCTTGGACGTGTCTGCGCCGCGGGCTTCGAGGCCGTCGATTTCCTCAAACAAGGCTTCAAGGTTCACCACGCAGCCGTTGCCAATGATGGGAATGGCATTGGGGCTCAAGATGCCCGCGGGAAGGAGCTTGAGCTCATACTTCTCACCGCCCACCACCACCGTGTGCCCGGCGTTGTTGCCGCCGTTGGGCTTGACCACATAATCGACCAAACCACCCAAAAGATCTGTGGCCTTGCCTTTTCCCTCGTCGCCCCACTGGGCTCCGACGATGACAATTGCTGGCATGGGACCCTCCCCCTTGCTCAAAAGTTGAGCCGGGCGCTGCGCATTTAGGCGGAAGGTTCCGCCATGGCGCGTCCGGACACGAAAATGCCCCTTGGAATACCCTGTCCGGCGGCGCGCATTGACGCCGCCCGACAAACGCTCAAGGGGGTCTTACGTCCCGAGTTTACCGTCAATGCCCAGCGGGCGCACATTCAGGGCCCTAAATGACCGGCGGCGCCAGGACCCGCCCACCAAGGCTGTGTGGCCCGCGCGCCTTCGCCCACCGGACGGTTTCCCGGACGGTTCCCCGGGCCCCGCATTTTTACTGTCCTCAGGACAGTAAAAAGCGTACACTGTTTCCAAGACACCATGCAGGCGCCTTATTCGCCCATCAGGAGGAAATCATGCGGTTCAACAATAAAACAGCAGTGGTAACGGCAGCAGGGGCAGGCATTGGCCGGGCCATTGCCCTGCGGCTCGCCAGCGAGGGGGCCGCCGTCGTGGTGTCGGACATCAATGACGCAGCCGGCGCGGAAACCGTCGCGCTGATCACCGCGGCCGGTGGAACCGCCGCCTATCAGCATGCCAACGTCAGCGACGCCGCCGAGGTCCAAGCCCTCATGGCCTTCACCCTGGACAACTACGGCCGGCTGGATTTGGCCGTCAACAACGCCGGAATCGGCGCGATGCCCAAGCCCATGGAGGAGATCTCCGAGGCCGAATGGGACCGGACGGTCAATGTGACCCTGCGCGGAACCTTCCTGGCGATGAAATCACAAATTGCCCACTTCCGGGCCGCTGGAAGTGGTTCCATTGTCAATATTGCCTCCGTGGCCGGCATCTCGGCCACCCCTTCCCTGACCCCCTACGGCGCCGCCAAGCATGGCGTGGTCAGCCTGACACGCAGCGTGGCACTGGAAAACGCCGCACACGGAATCCGCGTCAACGCCGTCGCCCCCGGAGCAGTTGAAACCGCCGCCCTGGCGTCGCTGCCGGCGGACGCGAAGGCCGGCTATGCGGCCGAGGTTCCCATGAAGCGCCTGGGGCAGCCGGAGGAAATCGCCAACGCGGTCAGCTGGCTTTTGTCCCAGGAGGCCGGCTTTGTCACAGGCGTTGTCCTTCCCGTGGACGGTGGCACCAGTGCCTAGGGCTGACAGTTACCAGGAGGCGCTTATGGCCTCACTGACCCGGGTCATTGGGGAATGGACCGCCCCTGACTTTTTATCCGCTGTGGTGGCACGGGAAGGGGTGGACCTTGACCCCGCCGCCATCACCATGATCACGCTTTTGTCCTTTGACGGCCCGCTGCGCCCGTCAACACTGGCCACAAAAATGGTCACCGGCGCCTCCAACGTCAGCAAGGTCGTGGCCCGGCTGGAGGCCTCAGGGATGGTGGACAGGATTTCCGATCCCGCCGACGCCCGTGCCTCCCTGGTGAACCTGACCCCGGCGGGACATCTCGTGGCACAGTCCTTTGTCCGCGCCGGAGACGGCCTTGTGGCAGACCTCCTGCAGGATTGGAGCCCCCAGGAACGCACCGATCTGGTGCGCCTGCTGGCCAAGCTGGAACAGTCCACCATTGCCTTTTCCGCCCAACTTCGGGCGAACCATGATTCCGCCGGACCTTTTGCGCCGGAAACCACCAAGGGAGCACATCAATAATGACAACCATCACAACCGGCCGCAGCTACATCGTCACCGGGGCCGGCTCCGGAATCGGGCTGGCCACGGCCCAACTGCTGCGTGAACGTGGCGCCACCGTCATAGGCGTTGACCTCAAGGGTGCTGAGGTGCAAGGGGATTTGAGCACCGCCGAAGGACGGGTCGCCGCAGCCGAGGCAGCCCTGGAGTTGACGGGGGGATCCGTCGACGCCGTCATTGCCTGCGCCGGCATCTCCGCTCCCATCCCGTTGACGGCCAGCGTGAACTTCTTCGGCGTCACGCAATTTTTGGACCACCTGGCACCCGCACTGGCCAAGAGCGCCAGCCCGCGTGCCGCCGTGGTCAGTTCCATGGCTTCCCTGCAGGCCAACTCGCCGGAACAAGTTGCGGCCATGCTGGCCGGGGACGAGGCACTGGCGGTGGAAATTGGCACCGCGCTGGCTGCGCAGGGTCCCCAGGCCGGGTATTTAAACTACTCCTCCAGCAAGCGTGCCCTGAGCCGCTGGGTGCGCCGCGAGTCCATTGCCCCGCGCTACGCCGGCGCCGGCATCCCGCTGAACGCCGTGGCGCCCGGCACCGTCATTTCGGCCATGACCGAAAAACTGCTCTCCACCCCTGAAGGCCGCGCCATGGTTGATGCCAATGTGCCCATGCCGCTCAACGGCCACTCCGAGGCAATGGTCATTGCCCGTCTTCTGGTGTGGCTGACCAGCGAGGAAAACACCCACACCACCGGCCAGATCATCTACGCCGACGGCGGAGCCGACGCCACCTTGCGTGGAGACGACATCTGGGCCTGACACCCCATTAAAAAATGCCGCCGTCCCCTGTTGCGGGGCGGCGGCATTTCTTGTTGCTGCGGTGTGCGTGGTGGCCTCGGCGGCCTCAACCACTGTGCCGCCCTAGCTACAGGGCGGCTTCAATGGCTGCCTTGGCGGCCGGATCGGAATCGTTGAGGAACGTGTCAATGCGGGCCGCCTCGTCGCTTTCGCCAATGGTCGCCGCGGCGCGGCCCAGCGCGTAAAGCGCCCGCAGGAAGCCGCGGTTGCCCTCGTGCTCGTACGGGACGGGTCCGGTGCCGCGCCAGCCGTTGCGGCGCAGCGCATCGAGTCCGCGGTGGTAGCCGGTGCGGGCGTAGGCGTAGGACTCAATGGTGCGGCCTTCGGCAAAGGCCTCGTCGGCCAGGATGGCCCACAGCAGCGAGGAGGTGGGGTGCGCGGCAGCCAGGTCAACTGCCTCATCCCCCGCGTCCAGACGCGCCTGGACATCCACCTCCGCAGGCAGCAGGGTGGGTTCGGGGCCCAGCAGGTTGCGGCGGAATTCGTCGCTCATGTTACTTGAACGTCTTTCCTGCGGAGCCCAGCTGCGAGGCGGCCTCCACCACGCGGGCTGCCAGTCCCTTTTCGGCCGCGGCGCCCCAGACGCGGGGGTCGTAGGTCTTCTTGTTGCCCACATCGCCGTCGACCTTCAGGACGCCGTTGTAGTTGGTGAACATGTGGTCCACCACGGGGCGCGTGTAGGCGTACTGGGTGTCGGTGTCGATGTTCATCTTAATGACACCGTAGGAGACGGCGTCGGCAATTTCCTGGTCCGAGGAGCCGGAACCGCCGTGGAACACCAAATCAAAGGGGTTTTCCTTGCCAATCTTGGCGCCCACCGCCGCCTGGATCTCCTTCAGGATCTCCGGGCGCAGCTTGACGTTGCCGGCCTTGTACACGCCGTGGACGTTGCCGAAGGTCAGCGCTGTGATGTAGCGGCCGTGCTCGCCGGAGCCCAGGGCCTCAACCGTGGCCAGACCGTCCGCAACGGTGGAGTACAGCTTGTCATTGATGGCGTTTTCCACGCCGTCCTCCTCACCGCCCACGGCACCGATCTCCACTTCAAGGATCATCTTGGCGGCGTGCGTGCGGGCCAGCAGTTCGCGGCCGATGCGCAGGTTCTCCTCCAACGTTTCGGCAGAGCCGTCCCACATGTGGGAGTTGAAGATCGGGTCGCGGCCAGCCTTCACCTCGGCCTCGGAAGCTGCGAGCAGGGGCAGGACAAAACCGTCCAGCTTGTCCTTGGGGCAGTGGTCGGTGTGCAGGGCCACGTTGATGGGGTAGTTCTTGGCAACCTCGCGGGCGAAGGCTGCAAAGCCCAGGGAGCCGGCAACCATGTCCTTGACCCCGGCGCCGGACCAGTAGGCGCCACCGCCGGTGGAAACCTGGATGATGCCATCGGTGCCGGCATCGGCGAAGCCCTGCAGGGTGGCGTTGAGGGTCTGTGAGGACGTCACATTCACTGCGGGGTAGGCAAATCCGCCAGCCTTGGCGCGGTCGATCATTTCTGCGTACTTGTCCGGTGTTGCAATGGGCATGAATGGCTCCTTTGGGCTGAACGGTACAAAGCGGCGGACCTGTATGCCGCCCTCGTGTGACTCACTCCATCTTAGCCAGAGCCGTCAGAGTCTTCGAAGAAGATGAAGCCCGCGCCCGGATTTTAGGCTGGGGACGGCCGACGCCGGCGGGCCCCGGCGCGGGGGCGGGCGCTGCCGCGGAGCTACTTCACGCTCTGGTTGAACACGTGCCGGCGGATCCAGGCATGCATGGCAATGCCGGCGGCGGAGGCGGCGTTAATGGAACGGGTGGAGCCGAATTGTTCAATGGAGAGCGTGGTTTGGGCCGCGGCATGGACCTCGTCGCTGAGCCCGGGCCCTTCCTGGCCAAACACAAACACGCAGTTGCGCGGCAGCTCATAGTTTTCCAGCTGCTCGGAGTCCGGGAAGATGTCAATGCCAATGATGGCCAGGCCCTCCCCCTGCGCCCAGGCCACAAACTCCGCCACCGTGGCGTGGTGGCGCACGTGCTGGTACCTGTCGGTGACCATGGCACCGCGCTTGTTCCACCGGCGTCGGCCAATGATGTGCACTTCCTTGGCCAGAAACGCATTGGCCGTGCGCACCACCGTGCCAATGTTCATGTCATGCTGCCAGTTCTCAATGGCCACGTGAAAGTCATGGCGGCGGGTGTCCAGCTCGGCCACAATGGCCTCCATGGTCCAGTAACGGTATTCATCCAGCACGTTCCGCCGGTCGCCGTGGGCCAAAAGCTCCCGGTCCCAGTGTTCACCTTCCGGCAGTTCCCCCTCCCACGGGCCGACGCCGACCTCATGGTGCGGCTGCTGATACTCGGAAAGTTCGGAGGCCTCTGTTGACAAGGCGGGGTCCGGCACGTTGTTGGAATTGGTCACTGCCCAATTTTAGCTTGGCCCGGGTCCTTGCCGGGCGCCCGTCTGAGACACTGGAAGCGGAACATTCGGATCACCTCAGGAGGAACCTTGAGCAATGTACTGTCCCGCCAACCCAACGACATCGAATGCTGGCTCACCGACATGGACGGCGTGCTGGTCCACGAGAACAAGGCCGTGCCAGGTGCCGCCGAGCTGATTCAAAGTTGGGTGGACACCTCCAAGCGTTTTCTGGTGCTGACCAACAACTCCATTTTCACCCCGCGCGATCTTGCCGCCAGGCTCAGGGCCTCAGGCCTGGAGGTGCCCGAGGAGAACCTGTGGACCTCCGCGTTGGCCACGGCCCAGTTCCTGAAAGCCCAAATGCCCCACGGCCGCGCCTACGTCATTGGCGAAGCTGGATTGACGACGGCGCTGCACGAGGCAGGCTTCATCCTCACCGACCAGAAGCCGGACTATGTGGTGCTGGGTGAGACGCGCACCTATTCCTTTGAAGCGATCACCAAGGCCATCCGCCTCATTGGCGGCGGGGCGCGCTTCATTGCCACCAACCCCGACGCCACGGGCCCCTCGCCTGAGGGGCCGCTGCCGGCCACCGGCGCCATTGCCGCGTTGATCACCAAGGCCACGGGCCGTGAACCCTACATTGTGGGCAAACCCAATCCCATGATGTTCCGCTCGGCCATGAACCGCATTGATGCCCACTCGGAGACCACCGCCATGATTGGCGACCGCATGGACACCGACATCATTGCCGGGATGGAGGCCGGCCTGCACACGGTGCTGGTGTTCACGGGCATCACCCAGCCTGCGGACATTGACGCCTACCCCTTCCGCCCGGATCAGACCCTGGCCAGCGTCGCTGATCTGCTCCACCAGCTGTGAGGAACGCAGCCGGTGCCACCACCCGGCTGCTGCAGCTTTCAGACGTGGCCGAGCTGACGGCACTTGTTCAACGCAACCGCACCTTTTTGGCCCCGTGGGATCCCGCACGGGGAGCTGAACACTTCACCGGCGAACACCAGCGGCAACTGGTGCGGACCGCGCTCGCGGCCTACACCGCCGGCAGCATGGTCCCGCTGCTGATCCTTGGCCCGGACGGCGCAGTGGCCGGACGTCTGAACATCAACGGCATTGTCCGGGGTGCGTTTCAGTCCGGAGTTCTGGGCTACTGGGTGGGGCAGGAATACAACGGCGCCGGGCTGGCCAGCGCCGCCGTGGCCGAGGCAGCGGCCCGTGCCGCCCAAATGGGACTGCACCGCCTGCAGGCGGAAACGCTGGTGCACAATGCACGGTCCCAAAGGGTGCTGGAGAAGAACGGTTTCGTGCAGTACGGACTGGCACCGCAGTATTTGAAGATTGCCGGCCGCTGGCAGGATCACCGGCTGTTTCAAAAGATCCTGGACCCTGGGCATCGGCAGGCCATGCCCTAAGCCGCACCGGCGCCGGCTTCGCGGACGGCGCCGGTGCCACGCCGGTTCAGGAACCAAAATGCCACCACCAGAGCGGGACAGCAACAAGTCCGCGCAGCGGGCAGGCGCCTTTTTCGGCGGCAAGCGGTTTTAGGGCTATATGCCCAGCACGGCGGCGGCAACAAGGAAATATATGATCAACCCGGTGGCATCCACGAACGTGGAGATGAAGGGGTTGGAGAACACTGCCGGGTCCACCTTGAGGGCCTTCCCCAGCAGGGGCATGAGTCCGCCCACGCTGGCAGCCATGGTGCACACGCCCAGCAGCGTCAACCCAATCACCAGCCCCAGCGGGAGGGTGAAGATCACTGAGGCGACAACAAAACCAAGCGTGCCCAGCAGCAGCCCCAACAAGATCCCGACCTGAACCTCGCGGGCAAACACCTTGACGGCATCCCGGGGCCGGACATCGCCGAGCGCCAACGCCCGGGTGATGGTGGTGGCTGCCTGATTTCCGGTGTTGCCTCCAGTGCCGATCAACAGGGGAATAAAGAGCGAAAGCACCACTTGTTCCGCCAGCGTCGCTTCAAACACGCCCATGACCTGCACCGTCAAGGTGGCCCCGACGGCAAGGACCAGCAGCCACACCACACGGGCCCGGACAATGCTGCGCACCGGGGTGGACAAATATGGCCGCCGGAGCGGTTCGCTGCCGCCGGCGCGGGCGGCGTCCTCACTTTCGGCGTCCTCCAGGATCCGCAGGGCATCGTCCACGGTGAGGATGCCCACCAGCCTGTTCTCGGCATCGACAATCGGCAGGACCAGTATTTTGGCATCGGCGCAGTACCGGGCCGCGTCCTCCACATTTTGTGTGGCAGGGACCGCAAGCGGCTCGTGGGCAAGGTTCGCCACAAGCTCTGATTCCTCGGCCCGCAACACCTCGCGCAAGGACACCACACCCCGCAGGTGGCGGCCGTCATCGGTGACGGGGATGGTGTAGATGCTCTCCGCATCATCAATCCCCGCCCGCACCCTGGCCAGCGTCTGGCTGGCCGTCAGCTGCGGATGGGTGGTGATGAACTCCGGGCTCATGTAGCGTCCCACGGCGCCTTGCGGGTACCCCAGGACAGTGCTGGTCAGCGCCCTTTCCTTCTCCGTGAGTCCCAGAATCAGCCGATTGGCCAGCAACGCAGGCAACTCATCCATCAGGCCCACCCGGTCATCGGGGCTGAGTGCGGCAAAGATGTCGGCCACCTCGGCGTCCTGCAAGCCCACCACGAGATCGGCCTGGAGACGCGCATCGAGCCGTTCGAAGACTTCGATGGCACGCCCCTTGGACAGGGTGCGGTAGGCCAGGGCCCTGCCAATGGTGGTGAGGCGTTCAAGCTGTTCCACCGTCTGCGTGACATTCAGCGCGGAGAGGGCCTGCACCACGTCGGGCAGCCTGTTCCTGGCGAGGGCTTCGCTTAGAAGATCCGCGGTGGCGTCAAAGGTGGGTGTTGGGGATTTGCTCATGATCAGGCTCCCTGCCGTGGGGTGCACGTGCGCAACAAAATGCGCCACGTGCCGTAAATGGGGTGTGCTGTGCTGGCGGATCAACGCCACCGCAGGGGCCCATGTGCAGGCAGGAAATCACTGACGGCTTGAAGGTACCGTCACGGAAGTTGGGAAAGCTTCGAAGGAGTTCCCGCACAGCACAGCTGCGGCCCGTGCGGCCCGGTAGATCGACCGTCTCCGTCAGACATACGACAACTCACCTCCGCCTCACTTGAGGGACTTTCACCTGGCAGCCAGATGCCAGGCAGCTCCGCCACCTTGTCCACCCATGGTATCCAACACTTGCCCCGCGGGCGGGCAGGGGCGGCTCAGGAACCCAGCTGGCCGCCGGACTCCTGCAGATAGCAGTTGCCGCACAGGGATTCGTACCAAACGTCGGAGCCCTCAATGGCCACCTGGTCGCCGTCGAACACCACCTGGCCATCCACGGTGCGGGTGTTGAACATGGCTTTGCGCCCGCAGCGGCAAATGGTTTTCAGTTCCTCCAGCGAGTGGGCAATCTCCAGCAGCCGTGCCGCCCCCGGAAAGGCACGGGTGCGGAAATCCGTCCGCAGTCCATAGGCAAGCACCGGCACCCCGTCCAGCACCGCAATCTTGAACAGCTCATCCACCTGGGCGGGGTCCAGGAACTGCGCCTCATCCACCAGCAGGCACGCCACCGGCGCCATGTCCACGTGTTCCAGCAAGGCGTTGGGGTCATCCCCGCGGGCCTGCTGGGCAAAAAGCTCCCTGGCATTGGCTCCGGAGGGGATGATGAAGTCCACCTCGCGGCTCACTCCCAGCCGGGAAACCACCGAGCGCTCACCCTTGGTGTCCACCCCGGGCTTGGCCAGCAGGACCCGCTGACCCCGCTCCTCGTAGTTGAAGGCGGCCTGCAGCAAACCGGTGGACTTGCCGGAGTTCATGGCCCCGTGGCGGAAATACAACTTCGACAAATCAATCCCCTACAGGTGGTGTGGTGCGGCTTGGCAACGGGTTGTTTAGCCAGCCGTCAGTCCAAGCCCAGCTCGTCCTTGCCAAAGATGAACAGGTACGGGACGTTGGCTTCGGCTTCAATCCGCTCCTTGGCCCCGGTGTCGCGGTCAACAATGACAGCCACGGCCTGAATGTTCCCGCCGGCGGCGCGTACGCCTTCCACCGCGGTCAAGGCGGAGCCACCCGTGGTGGAGGTGTCTTCCAGAACCACCACTTTGCGGCCGTCGACGCCGGGACCCTCAACTTGGCGGCCCATGCCGTAGGATTTTTGTGCCTTGCGCACCACGAAGGCGTCAACAGGGCGGCCGGCATCGTTGGCTGCGTGCATCAGGGCCGTGCCCACGGGGTCGGCGCCCATGGTCAGGCCGCCAGCGGTTTCAAACTCAATGCCGGCGTCGTCCAGCAGCGCCAACATGACCCGGCCAGCCAGCCGGGAAGCCTCGTGGTGAAGCGTAATGCGTCGAAGATCAATGTAATAGTCAGCCTCTTTGCCCGAGGACAAGATGACTTTGCCGCGAACCACGGCCAGTTCCTTGACAAGTTCGAGCAGGCGGGCACGGTCAGCAGCAAGTGTTGGGGTCATGGGTTTCATTCTAATTGGGTGCAGGCGGCACTGCGTCTAGCGGTTGCGTTCGGATTGGCGCACGTTTTTGGATCCGCCCACTTCTTCAGGGAGCTCATCGATGGGAACGAGCACGATGTCTTGGATCTTCCAGTCAAGATCAATGCAGCCGTCACGCGCCTCAACCAATTTTTGCAGTGACGGCATTTGCCCATGTTTGGGGACGATGAACGATTCCACATGGAATACGTGGCCTTGGTCCCGCACCCGCGATCCGACGTCGTCCGTCCACGGCAGCGACCGCAAAAATTCATCAACCTTGTGTGAAACGGGGTGTGGACTGTCATCATCGAAGGTGGTGGCGCGCGTGTCCATGAGGTCTGTAATGGCGGCGCGCAGGTTTCTAATGCCATCCCATAAAATGCTCGCGGCAATGAACAGGGCCATGGCAGCGTCGGCCCACCAGAGGCCCAGGCCAATGCCGGCCACCCCCACAATCGATCCCACGGCGGTCATCCAGTCCGCCTTGTTCATATCCGCGTCGGCGTACAGCACCTTGTCATGGAGTTCTTTGGCAAGTTTCATTTTCACGCGGCCGAAGTAAATGGGAAGCGGGATCGTGAGCGCCATGACGCCCATCATCAACCAACCCAGCCAGAGCTGCTGCCCGAAAACGACCACCGATCCAATGGGCGGATGCTCCGCACCCAGCAGTCCGGTGAACGAGTCAATGATCAGGAACGCACCCATCGTCAACAGCGCCACACCGGCCACCAGGTGTGCCACGCCAATGGCGCGGTGGTACCCGTACGGATACTTGGCAGTCGGAATTTTATTGACGATTTTTACCGCCACCAGGAAGGCAATGGGCGGAGCCAGCGAGAGCAGGTCTTCAACCCATGCAGCCTTCATTGCCTGCGAGCTGCCCATCACGAGGAACACGAGTGTGATGGCGACGGCCAGGAACACCAGCGTGAACCATTCAAAACGGATGGCGCGGCGCAATGCTGCCCGCTGTGGCGCCGGCAGCTCGGTGCGTCCAAATCTCGCCGTCATTGTGCCTGAACCTTTTCAAACAGGAATTTCTCCAGCTCCATTTGGAACGCGTTCTCACCCATGCGGACCACCATCACGTGTTTGTCCTGGGTGCCGCCGCGTTGCTCCTGCGTGTAGGGGCGGGTTACCGCACCGTATTCAGTCCACGGGGTTTGATCGGTGAATCCGCCAATGACCACATCCAGATCTCCACGCTCCAGAGCGTCAAACAGCTGCTCCTCGCCGTTCTCCGCCCACTCCACCTCCGCGCCAATGCCCATGGCAAAGTTCCGGATCAAATCCGGTTCCTTTCCCTGGGGCTCTTGGCCATCAGGTGTCTGAACCCATGGCGGGTTCTGTGAAACACCCACCCGCAGCGTCCCGTTTGTAACCCGCTCCAAGGTGCCTTCCGGATCCGCCGGAAATGACGTGGAGCATGCGGTCAGCAAAGCGATGCACGCAACCGTGAAGAACGACTGGAATTTGAACATAACCAGACATTAGGTGGAAGCCCAAACAATCACAAACCACAAGCCGGCCCTGAAACCATCCACCGGCTCCGGATCAACCCACATGCAGGCGGGCGCCGCGGGAACAGGCGCCGCAAAACCGTGCCCTCCAGGCCCGGAGAGCTCCCTTGGGGTGCAGGGCAGCCGCCAACAGGCGGCATTGGACCTTCCGGGTTTGGCAAAGTTGCCTTCGCGTTCGAACAGTACGGCAGCTTCAAGTCCCCCTTGATAGGGGGATATAAAACGCGCAGCCCATGCGTGTGCGGTGTGGTGCCTCATGTCAAGATGCTCGCCAAAAGATTCCGGCGTGCCTCATCTATTGTGCTCGCGAAAGTGTCATGCTGCGTGGGTGCTTGTGAGTAGGTCTTGGCGGCGGCCAGCTGGATGACTCGCTGCTGGATCTCGTTGATCCTGGCAGTCAGGCCGGCCAGGTCCAGGCTGGCGTAAAGCTCGTCCATGTGGTGGCGTTGGGATTCTAGCATTATCCCGGTGTCCTTGATCCGGTCGTCCGGGGTGCGGGGATCGTCGTAGCTGCGCATTGATTTCCCCTTGCAGCTCAAATGGTGGCCGGTAACATTCTTGGTCGGCAGGAACAGGTTCTTGCGCAGGTTCACCAATGGCCAGAGCTCGTTGAGCAGGCCCAGCTCGGTGTCGGTGTCGTAGCGGTAGTTGAACGCTGACCGGTGCACGACGGCACCGTTTTTCTGCTCCACGAACGGTTGTCGTTGCCAGTGGTGAGGCCGGGACCGGGTCATGGAAATGTTATCGATATTGCACCATGCAGTGACCGGATTGTTGAGGAATTCAGACCCGTTGTTGCTATGGATGTGGTCGATGGGGTACGGAAATTCGTCCTGAATTTCATCCATTGCAGCGGCCACCCATCTGGCGGCTTTGTTCTTGATCGCCCAGTTCACAATCCACCCTGTGAAGACATCCGTAGCGGTCAGCGTGAACGCGTACTGGCCCTTGGCACGGCTGCCGCAGTGCGCCACCGTGTCTATGGCGACCAAGCCCGGCTGCCAGCCAAGATCAGGGATACGGGACATGATCGGGATCGCCTCCATGTACTGGTTCCGCCGCAAACGGGTCGTGGATTTCCCGTCCGGATACATCGAGAGTTTGAACGGTGCCAGGAGCCGTTCGATCGTCGCCGCACTAATCGCCAGCAACTGCGCGTGCACTTCCGGGCTGTAGCGGGCACGTGCCCTGCCGAAGGACCCGGCACGGGCATGTGCTTCCATGTTCTCCAGCGTGGTGCCTATGACCGCGGCCAGATACTTCCCACAAGGCTGCCCCGCGACGATCCAGACCTGCTGCAGCACTCTCACCGTGTCATAGCCATACGTAGGCGGGCGCAGCCTTCTTTCCACCGCCCGGGCCGGTCCTCGCCGCTTGAACGCCCTGCCAAGTTGGCGGCGGGCGTTCGCCCTGGACCAGCCAATCTCAGCCACCAGACGGTCCAGAATCCCGCCCTTGGCCTTCTTCGACGACGCCCCATAGGCGGCGGCGTCCTTCTTCGTGATTTCCCTGCGCGCAGACTTTTGTCAACCCATACATCCCTTCAGCACACCAAAGCACCCGAACAGGCACCGGAGATTTCGCGAGCATTTCTCAAATGAGGCACGCACCCCATTTCGCGAGCACTTTAGATGAGTTTCGTCGTCCCTTGTTATTTATTCTGGGTTGACATAGGTTTCGTTTATTCTTATTACTTCGGTTTTGGGGGACAACGATGTCGGTTACTACTGCGCCCCATCACTGTGCGGATAACAATTTTCGTGAAGGAATTTCCGGGCGTTGGCGTGTGGTGGGACGGAAATCGTTGGCGGGAACAATAACTGCTGGGCTGGTTTTAGCGGTGGGTCTTGGGGTCGCTTCTCTTTCTGTTGCGGCGCCTCCGGCGGGGGATGCTTCGGTGGTGGGGTTGCTGGGTGCCCGTCCTGGCGCGACCCGGTTGCCGGTGCAGATCAGTGACCAGGTGGGTGGGTCCATTGATGTGGGCACAGGGAATTTCCTTTTGAACATCAATGCGCTCACTCTTCCCGGGATTAGCACCGATATGGGCTTAGGTGCTGCTTTCAACTCACTATCAACGATCACTACTCCCGGACTGGTCGCGCCTCGTTGGACCATGACGCTGGGTGCTGCCGGGTCACTGTCCACGGGTGCGGCGGGCGGAATGATTTTTACTTCCGGGGACGGGTACTCCTCGTTGTTCACCCCTGTGGCGGGTTCCACGACCGCGTACACACCCCCAGCGGGGGTGAAAGCTGACCTGGTTAAAACCGGCACCACCGGCTGGATACTGACGTCACGCACCAGCGCCCAGGTCATCACCTTCGACACTGACGGGCGGGCCACAAAAATAGCTGACCGTAACGCCAACACCACCACCCTTACCTGGTCGTATTCCAGGCCCACCGAAGTCGTCTCGACCCGTGGGATCACCGCGGTGCGGACAGCGGCCATTGCTTATGATTCAGCTGGAATGTTGGCCAGTTATTCGCAAACCTCCGCCGGCACCACGCGCCGGGCTTCCTTTGACCGTGACCCGTACGGCAACCTGACAACTTTCACGGACCGGGCGGGAAAGACGACCACTTTCGGCTACACCGGTGGACGGGTCTCCACGATCACCTCCCCCACCGGGGCTGTCACCACCCTCACTTATGACGGCACTGGCCGGGTGACCAAGATGGAGAAAACCAACACCACTGCCGGCTCCCCGGGAAGTTCGATCACCCGTCTGGTCTACCCTTCTGCTACGCAAACGTTGGTGGCGGGGCCGAACACCGACCAGGCCGTCGCTGTAGCAACCGGACCGCGCACCACATACACGCTCACCACCACCAAACGCGTCTCGGCCGTCACTGATCCGATGGGGCGGGCACAGGCGAAAACGTATACCGGGGACTTTGACACCCTCACCGCCACCCAGGGCACCGGCACCACAGCCGGGACCACCACCAACACCTTCGGGGCGAACACTGGCCAATCCCTGACGCAATCCAAGGCACCGGGTGGGTCAGGCTCCCAGTTGGCTTACACGAACACCGCAGCCGCAACGAAGTACCTGCCCACCTCCAGCACCAGTGATGCCGGCAACCAATCCCTGTTCACCTACAACGGTGCAGGAAACGCCCTTACGTCCTCGGATGCTTTGGCAGCAACCGCGACCCTGACTTATAACACTGATGGGACGGTCTCCACCTCCCTGGCACCAGGCAACGGGACGAACAAAACCGTCTACGGTTACAACACCAATCACGAGCTCACGACAATCACCCCCGTCACCGGAACCTCCTTGGCCCCCTCCAGCATGAGCTACGACGCGTGGGGACGCCCCCTCACCGTGACCAGCGCCCCTGGAATCACCGCCACCTACAGTTATGACGCCCTCGGACGCCTCACACAAACCACGTTCTCCGACAGCACCCCCGCCATCAGCTATACCTACAACGATGACGGGCAGCTCACGACCCGTGTTGACGGGTCCGGGACCACGACCTACGGCTACGACCAAATGGGCCGGCTGACCAGTCGAGCGAACACTGCCGGTGGTGGGACCATCAGCTACGGCTACGACAAAGCCTCCAACCTGACCTCCACCACGGATACGCGCGGGACCACCAGCTACAGCTACGACAGCTCCGGCAAGCCAACAGCGCTGATCTACCTCCTGGACGGGGTCGCGAAAACGTTGGCGTTCGCCAATGATGACCGGGGCCGGCGCACCGACACATGGCTGGAAGCCAACACCACCCGCACCACGTGGAAAGCCCGCACCCACACCGATTACGACACCACCGGAAGAGTCAGCCGCGTCACCGCAGCCCAAGGCACCGGGGATGCCTCCAACACCCCGGTCATGGACCTCTCCTACTGCCACGCAGCGGGAACCACGGCACCGAACTGCACCAGCACCGCCGCCAACGACCGCAAAAATATTCAGTGGGTCAAGAACAACCTCACCGGTGACGTGACCACCTACACCTATGACGGCGCGAACCGGCTCACCAAAGCCGCCATCGCCGGTGGCACCACCGCCGCCATCACCTACAACTACAGCTATGACTCGCGCGGGAACCGGCTCACCGCCACCACCACCGGGGCCACCACCACGAACCAAACCTTCACCGCCAACGCGGCGAACCAAATCACTAACGCCGGGTACACCTTTGACGGCAGTGGAAACCTCACCGCAGACCCGTCAGGCAGCTACGGCTACAACGCCGCCCAACAAATGACGAAGGTGACCAAAGCCGGAACCACGTACACCAGGTCCTATGCCGGTTCCGGGCAAAATGAACTTCTTACCCAGCAAAACCCGGGCGCGAACTTCGAATTTACCTACGGACGGACCGACGCCAACGGCCAACCCACCATTGAACAAATCAAACGGAACAACTTCACCGCCTACGTCGAACACGACCCCGTGACCGGGGAACCCCTCATGCTCCGCACCAGCACCGGCATGCAATCCCTGTACATTTATGACGGCACCGGCAACCCCGCCGCGCTCGTCACCTCAGAATCCTATAAAGCCTTCGCTTACAACTATGACCCCTTCGGTGTTCCCACCCTCACCGCCGACTCCGGCGGCAACGGTGCACCACAAAACCCCTACCTCTTCAAAAACGGCACCCAAGACCGCACCACCGGCTGGGTCAAATACGGTGCCCGCTACTACAGCCCCACCATCGGACGCTGGACACAACAAGACACCCTCGACACGCCACTTAATCCACTCAACGCCAACCGTTACGCCTACGCCGCCAACAACCCCATCAACAACTCCGACCCACTGGGCCTATTTAGCATCGGCGATGTGGGGTTAACCTGTTTTCGTGGACACCTTGATTAGCGGGATCGTGGGATTCTGCGGGAGGGTGTTCTCTATGAATGTTGCACGTCGAAAGTTTTC
>NZ_JBHUYE010000015.1:0-73321 GCF_042668835.1 Specibacter sp. NPDC057265 | reverse complement strand
CGTCCCCTCCTTTCGCGCATCGGCGCAGATGCGCGAAAGGAGGGGACGTACGCGGTGCACTCCGGGCTGCCGCTATACCGCCGGCTCAAAGTCACGGGCGGCGCGCAGCGCGGCATAATCCCCTCCGGCGGCACGCAGCGCCGCGGGCGTGCCCACTTCGGTGATGGTTCCCGCCATAAGCACAGCCAGTTGATCTGCATCCTCGACGGTGGAGAGCCTGTGTGCAATGGTCAAGGTGGTCCGGCCCACGGCCAGGTGGTCAAGGGCCAGCTGCACGGCGGCTTCAGTGGTGTTGTCCAGTGCCGAGGTGGCCTCATCAAGCACCAGCACACGGGGGTTGCGCAGCAGGGTTCGGGCAATGGCCAGGCGCTGCTGCTCACCGCCGGAGAAGCGGTGGCCGCGGGCGCCTACCAGCGTATTCAGGCCGTCCGGCAGCCCTGCCACAAGATCAGCCATTTGAGCTGCGGCCAGGGCCTGCCACAACGTGGCGTCACTGGCCCCGGGATCGGCCAGGAGCAGGTTTTCCCGGATGGAGGCGTGCACCAAATAGCTTTCCTGCGACACCACGCCCACTATTCCCGCCAGCACTTCCGGTGCCATGTGGCGCACATCCACTCCGTCAATGGTGACTTGTCCGGCTGTGACATCATGCAGCCTTGGCAGCAGCGCCCCCAAGGTCGACTTGCCGGAGCCGGTGGCCCCCACCACAGCCGTGGTGGTGCCGGCCGGGAGCACCAGGTCTATGCCATGCAAAACCTCGGCACCTTTGTCGTAGGCAAAATGGACGTTCCTAAAGCGGACCTCGCCGCGCAGCTGCGCGGGGTCAAGTGCCACGGGGTGGGCAGGCACCGCCATGTCCGGGACAAGGTCCAGATATTCAAAGATCCTGCTGAACAATGCCATCGCAGTGACCCACTGCACCCCCAGGTTCAGCAGCCCCATGACGGGACGGAAGATGGTGGACTGCAAGGCGGTAAAGGCCACAATGGTGCCAATGCTCATGCTGCTGCCGGGGAGCCCGCCGGTGAAATAGATGGCAGCCGGGATGGCGGCAAAGATGATGCCCATGGTGGCCATGCGCCACCGTCCCGCCAGTTGCGAGCGCACCTCCAGGCCAATGAGCCGTTGGGAGCTTTCCGCATAGCGTTGCGCGTCGCGGGCGGTGGTGCCCAGCGTTTTGGCCAGCCGGACGCCGGAGACGCTCAGGCCTTCCTCCACGTAGGTGTTCATGGTGGCCAGCTCCGCCTGTTTGGTGGAGGTGATGTCACGCCGCAGCAGCGCCACCCGCCGGGAGAACCAGACCGCCGGCGGAATGACCACCAGTGAGAGCAGCGCCAGCCTCGGGGACAGGACCACCATGGCCACGGCCGTGGCCACCACTGTGGTCACATTCGACGCCACGCCCGTGGCGGTGGAGGTGATGACGGCCTGCATGCCGGAAATGTCGTTGTTCAGCCGTGACTGCACCTCGCCACTGCGGGTCTTGGTGAAAAAGGCCAGGGATTGCTGCTGCAGGTGCGTGAAGAGGCGAACCCGCAGCGCATGCATGATTTTTTGGCCCATGCTGGTGGCCATCCACGTCTGCACCACACCAATGAGAGCCGTGGCCGCGGCCACGGCAATCATGGCCGCAGCCAGCCAAGCCAGCAGGGGCACGTTCTTCTGCGGGAGCGCGGTGTCAATGACGCTGCGGACAAGAAAGGGCTGTGCCAGGGAAATAAGGCTCGATCCACTGATGAGCAGCACGACGACGGCAATCGCGCCCTTGTGTGGGGCAAACAAGGCGCAGATGCGCGCGAAGCTCACGGGGTGGCGCTTGATTTGCTCCTGGTCAGCCGGGTTGATGCGGGCAGGCCCGCGGCCGCCAAGGTCTTGGGGGCCGGTTTGTTCACGGCCGGTTCTTGCGTGCAGGACTTTTTCAGGCAACGGCGCCGCCTCCAGATGGTGTGCGGGGTGCGGGACTCGCACCAACTAATGTAGAGGTTACCTCACTATGTGGTAACCAGTCAATGGTTTTTTATTGACTACACTGGTGCCATGGGTCATACAGGCGGCGGCGCACCGGATTTGGGCGAACTGTTTCACAGTGCATTCCGCGGCTTGCGCCGCACCTGGGCTGCGCAGCTGGCGCCTTGGGAGCTCACTCCGCATCAGTGGCGGGCGCTGATGACATTGCTGAGGCGCCAGCAGGATGTGCAGCATCCGCTCGGGGAAGTTGCCGACGCGGCCGCTAAACGCGCCGGCCGGGTCCAAGGCGGGCAGGGCCATGACGGCGCTCCAGCCGACGGAAAGCCCATGCGGCTCAAGGACCTGGCCGAGCGCCTGCGCATTGCGGCCCGTTCCGCCACCGAGGTGGTGGATCAACTCGAAGCCAAGGGACTCGTCGGCCGGGAGGCCGACCCCTCGGACAGAAGGGCCACCTTGATTGTCCCCACAGCTGCCGGTCGGGAGCTCTTTGCCAACGTCAGCGCGGAGCGCAGGGATAAATCCAATGAATACTTCAGCCAGCTCAGTGCCCAGGACCGGGCGGAATTGGCACGGATTCTAGCTCAATTGCGTGGACATTAGGGAAGGGATCACCCGCGCGCGCCGCCGGCAATGTTCACCATCCACGGCACCTGGAACTTATCGGTCAGCATGCCAAAGGTGTCCCCCAGGGAGCCTTGGTCAGCGGCTCGGAAATGGCGGCGCCCTCGGAGAGGCGGTCCCACCAAAGGCCAAGCACCGCCTCGTCGTCGCCGCTGAGGGAGACGCTGGAGTTGGTCCTGAAATCAATGCCCTCGGGAACGTCGGCACCCATCAGGACAATCCCATGGTCACCGTTGAGCAGTGCGTGCATGATCTTGTGGGCTTCAGCCGGGTTGTTGAACATCCCCATGTCCCCGTAGGTCCCCAGCTCCAGGGTGCCACCAAAGACCGTCTGGTAAAATTCCATGGCTTCCCGTGCCGTGTCCCGGAAGTTGAGATAGGGGTTCAATTGCACGGACATGGCGGACCTTCCGGATAAGGATCATATGGGTGCTTGAAATTATGCTCCTTGCGGTTGCTGCTGTCACGGGAAATTCCCTGCAGGATTAATTCAGCACCTGCCCGTGGCGCCAATAGCCCATGAACGCCACGGAATTGCGGTCCATGCCCACCTCACGCACCAGGTATCGCCGCAGGTCCCGGATCGCAGCTGCCTCTCCGGCTATCCACGCGTACAGGCCGTGCCCTGAGGTGGCGTGGGGGGTTTCCCACAAAATGCCGGCATCGACGTCCACGTCCTCCGGCTCCTCCCCCACCGAGCACGCTGCCGGGGCGATAAGCGAATGCACCTGCGCGGCCATGGCAGCGCCGTGTGGCTTGTGGCCGCGTGCCAGCCAGCTCAGCTGCATTCCCGCCGGTGCCTTTAGATCCAGAAAATCCGCTGCGTCCGGCACTTCCAGCACTGCGTGGCCGGTGGCATTTCCGGGAAGGGTTTCCAGGATGGCCGCGATGGCGGGGACGGCTGTTTCATCCCCCACCAGCAGAATCCGCTCGGATTCCCCCGGGGCAAACTCAATGCCCAGGCAATCGCCCCACAACAGGCACGGCCCAATGATGGTCAGCGGCTCCCCGGGCTGGGCGGCTGCGGCCCAGGCCGCGGCCGGGCCGGATCCCCCCTCCAAATGCAGCACAAAGTCAATGTCCAGTTCCGCCTCGCGGGCAGGTCCATGCGGCCCGGCCGGAACGGCCCGGCGCAGGGACCTGACGGTGTAGGTTCGCATGGAGCCGCGCGTGGACTCCGCCAGTGACCGCCAATTTTGGTACCAGTCCTCCAACAGGGAGCCGCGGTCCTGCCGCAGTGCCGGCAGTTCATGCCCTGGCGAGGGGATCATGACCTTGACCCGCAAATCCAGGGTTTCACCGGCAGCGTTGGCGCCAAAAAGTGCCAGGTCGCTGCCGGTAAAGGTGACGCGCCGGAAATGCGGCGTCAGCTGTTGCACCGCACTGACCCGCAGCTCAAAGGCCCGCATGGGGCGGCGAATGTCAGCCGCACCCGCAGCCGTTGCGCTTCGTTCCACAGTTGCCGCACTCATGCCTGCACTCCTTCTTTGCTGGGCACACGGCCCAAATCATCATTTGCCAAGGACCTGGCCGCAGCATCAGCCAGCAATGCCGCCCGCCGCCCAATGGGCACCACCATGGGCGTGCCCACCACCGGATCGGGCACCACCAGGGATTCCAGGCCAAACACTTCCTGCACCATGTCAGCAGTGAGCACCTCGCCGGGGGCGCCCTGGGTGATCACCACCCCTGCCTTCATGGCAATCAAGTGATCGGCGTAGCGGGCCGCCATGTTCAAGTCATGCAGGACAATGGCCACGGTGGTCCCCCGGCGCGCATTGAGTTCAGAGACCACATCGAGCACTTCCACTTGATGTGCCAAATCCAGGTATGTTGTGGGCTCATCCAGCAGCAGCACCTGCGTTTCCTGCGCCAAGGCCATCGCTATCCACACCCGCTGGCGCTGTCCGCCGGAGAGTTCATCAATATTGCGTCCGGCCAGTTCGGCGGTGCCGGTCACGTTCAGCGCGGCAGCCACGGCATCGTCGTCGGCCGGGGTCCATTGCCTGAACCAGCCCTGATGCGGACTGCGGCCGCGCCCCACCAGCTCGGCAACGTTGATGCCGTCGGGGGCCAGGGGTGTTTGCGGCAGGATGCCCAGTTCACGGGCCAGCTCACGGGTGGGGACCTTGTGGATGTCGGTGCCATTGAGATGGACGACGCCGGTGCTTGGCTTCAGCAGCCTGGCCAGACCGCGCAGCAGCGTGGACTTGCCACATGCGTTGGCTCCCACAATGATGGTCACCTTCCCCGCAGGCAGGGCGACATTGAGGCCTTCCACAATGGCGGTGTCGCCGTAGCCCAGGGACAGCTGGGTGGCGGACAACGTCGCCGGTAGGGCAGCGTCGCCTTCCTTGGTCCTTGGCATGGCCATGTCAGCCTCCTTGGTTGGCGCGGTTGGATGAGATGAGCAGCCAGAGCAAAAACGGAGCGCCCAACGCTCCCGTGACCACCCCGACGGGGAGTGAAACCCCTGGAATCAAGTTCACGGAGGCGAAATGCGCCGCCAGCACAATGGCCGCCCCCACCAGAGCCGAAATGGGCAGGTTTGGCGCCCCGGCGTTGAGGCGTTTGGCAATGGGTCCGGATAAAAAGGCCACAAAGGCTATGGGCCCGGCAGCGGCGGTGGGGAAGGCCGCCAATAAAACGCCGACCATGGTCAACAGCAGCCGTGCGCGCGGCACCCGGAAACCCAAGCCGGCGGCCGTGTCGTCCCCCAGCGCCAGTCC
Organism: Specibacter sp. NPDC057265; assembly: GCF_042668835.1. Lineage (NCBI taxonomy): Bacteria > Bacillati > Actinomycetota > Actinomycetes > Micrococcales > Micrococcaceae > Specibacter > Specibacter sp. NPDC057265. Next base: position 68,003 of record NZ_JBHUYE010000015.1, on the reverse strand, counting down.
CAGCAGTTCACTTGCTCCGGCAGCGGTGAACGGCAGCAGGAGCAGCAGCGCCGCAGCCAGGATGGCCACCCGTTCCCAATTGGCCGAGTTGAGCGAGCCCGTGAGCCACACCATGAGCTCCTGGGCGTTGGTGATGTCGGCCCGGGAGAGGAGAAATGTCACGGCCGCCTGCATGAAGGCTGCCGCCCCAATGCCCACCAATATCAGGCCCGTCCCGCCGCGGCCCCGCGCCAGCGCGGTAATGGCCAGTGCCACCAGCAGGCCCCCCACCATGGCTGCAACGGACACCCCCGCGCCCCGCACGCCAAAAATCACCACGGCGGCCACGGCGCTGGCACTGGCACCGTAGCTGATGCCAATGATGTCCGGGCTGGCCAAAGGATTGCGCAACATGGACTGGAAAATGGTTCCGGCCATGCCCAGGCAAGCCCCGGCCAACAATCCCAAAAGGGCCTGGGGCAGCTTGTTTTCCATGACGATGAAGCTGGCACCCGGGATGACTTTTCCGCCCAGCATGGCGAGGAAGTCGGCAATGGTGACGGTGAAGCTGCCCAGCAGAACATTGATGGCCAGCAGGGCAAACACCAGCACGGCCAGGGATGCGGTAAGTCCGCTCCTGCGCCGGCGCGGGCCCCGGCGTTGTTCGCGCACCCAGGCGCCAGTGATGCCGGCCTCGCCAAGGCTCATAGTTCGGCCGCCTTGCCGCGGCGCACCACTGCAATGAACACTGGAGCGCCCAGCATGGCCGCCAAGATGCCGGCCGGAACCTCACCGGGCAGCAAAACCACCCGCCCCACAATGTCTGCCAGCAGCAGGATGATGGGGGCCGCCACCATCGACATCGGCAACAACCAGCGGTAGTCGGGCCCGAACAGCCCGCGCAGCAAATGCGGGACCACCAGGCCAATGAAGGCAATTGGGCCAGCCAGCGCCGTGGCCGAGCCGCATAAAAGCACAATGCCCAACGCCGAAACGGCGCGGCCCACACCGGGGCGCTGCCCCAAGCCGCGCGCCATGTCATCACCCAAGGCCAGGGTGTTCAAGAGCCTGCCCGTGCCCAGCAAAATGACCACACCCACCGCCATGAAAGGCAGGACCGCGAGGATTGATTCCCAGGATTTTCCGGCCAAGGCACCGACCTGCCAGGATCGGAAAAGTTCCAGTGAATCCTGACTGCTGACCAGCATGGCACTCATGAGCGAGCCCATGCCGGCAGCAACGGCAGCCCCGGCCAGAGCCAGTTTTACGGGGGTGGCACCGGTGCGGCCCAGACTGGCAACGGCATAGACCACCACTGCGGCAATGGCGCTGCCGGCAAAGGCAAACCACAGGTAGCTGGAGACATTTGCGGCACCAAAAAAGAAGATTCCGGCCACCACGGCCAGCGCCGCTCCTGCGTTGATGCCCAAAATGCCGGGGTCCGCCAGGGGGTTGCGTGCCACGCCCTGCATGGATGTTCCGGCAAGGCCCAGTGCCAGGCCCACCACCAGCCCCGCCACGGTGCGGACCAGGCGGGATCCCACCACCTCATGGTCACCGTTGTCCGGATCGACGGCAAACAGCGCCGGGAGCACCGTCCCGGGCGCAATGCTGCGGGCCCCCACGGCCAGGGACAGCAGCACCATGGCAGCCAGCACAGCGACAAGAACGCCCAGCCACACCACGCGTTGGCCGGTGCCGCGGTGTTTGGGCGGCAGCTTGTCAGCGGTCATGGGCACCACCACCGCGGGCACGCCGGCAGCTGCCGGGCAGGGGGCATGCGCCGTTTCAGGCGTGCCGCCTGTCCTGGCAGCCACTGGCGTGCAACTCATGCGGGGATTCCTAGACCTTGTCTGCAGCCGCGCCCAGCAGCGGCAGGAACTTGTCCAGCGTCCACGGCAGGCTTAGCGGGGACGAGGCTGAAATGGACAGCGTGAGCGTATTGTCCGAATCAGTGACAAAAGCACCCTTTTTAACGGCCGGAACCTGCCCCAGCAGGGGGTCCTTCACAATCGTGTCCTTGGTTTTTTCATCGGCCACCCAGCTGACAAAAATTTGCGAATCAAGTTCATTGGCCTTCTCGGCCGACCACGGCAGGTAGAAGCCCTGGACATCCTTTTCAGCTTCCACAACCACAGGCGCCAACTTCATGCCCAGGCTGCTGAGGAACTTGGGGCGGTTGTCGCCGGAGGTGAAGATGCTGATGGATTCCGCGGCGCTGGGATCCAGGGTGCCGAAGATGAAGGTCTTGTCAACAAGCTGCGGGTACTTCGCCGCCTGTTCCTTGATGGTCTGTTCGGTGCTGGAGATCAGATCCTTGGCAGCCTGCGAGCGGCCCAGCGCTGCGCCAATCATGGTGGTGGACTCTTGCCAGGAAGTGCCGTAGGCAGTTTCGGGGAAGGCAATGACAGGGGCTATTTTGCTGAGTTTTTCGTAGTCTTCAGCGCTCAAACCGGAGTAGGCGGCCAAAATAAGGTCCGGCGTCGTTTTGGCGATTTCAGTGAAGTTCACACCATCCACCTCCGAATACAGCACCGGTGCCTTGTCCGTGCCAATGGAGGCGCCGGCTTTTTCCAAAGCCGCGTCCTTCCACGGGGTGGAGCCCTGCGCATTGCCGCCCCAGTCGTTCTTGGGCATGCCTACGGGAACCACGCCCAAGGCAATGGCCACATCGTCATTGACCCAGGAGACGGTGGCGACGCGCTGGGGCTCTTTTTCAATGACCGTTTCACCATAGACATGCTTGATGGTGACGGGGAAGCTGTCGGTTGCCGTGGTGGAAGCGGCGGAACTGCCACTCCCGGCCGTTCCCGTGGAGCAGGCGGTCAGACCCAGGCCCAGTGCGGCGAGCGATGCGCTCAAGCCGAGCTGCAAACCCCGGCGGCGAGTAAATTCCATGACGCTTCCTATCGATATTCCCAACGGATAAAGCTGCGAAGTTATGCAAGCCTTACCTACACTACGGGACAATTTTGGGATTAGGCGACGTTTCCTTGCCCTATTTCACTGGACCACGCCGCAAGGGGCCGCAAATGCGCCGAACAATGGCTAAAAATGCGCCATGAATGAATTGGAGGTGACCAGAATCACAGTCTGGTGGGAGGGTCCCTGTCCTGACCCTTACTCCTGAAGGATCCAATGGCTGCCATCCAGGCCGCGCACGATCGTGCGGCCTATGCGGGCCAACGCCGCCGTGTCCTGGGCACTGAGTTCCTTGAACACCAAGGCCCTGACGCTTTCCACATGCGCCGGCGCAAGCTCCACCACCAGTTCCATGCCGGCGCCGGTGATGGCCACTTGGGTGACGCGGGCATCGTGGGCGTGCACCGAACGCTGCACATAGCCGCGGGCCTGCAATTTCCTGGCCACGTGCGAGAGCCTGGACAGGGAGGCGCTGGTGCGGGCGGCCAGTTCGCTCATGGGCAGCACGCCGGTGTCGGCTTCGGAGAGCATGGCCAGCACATTGTATTCAAAGAGTGATAACTTGGCGCCCTGCTGCAGCGGCGCCTCCAGCGCACCCGGCAGCAGCGTCATGATGGACAGCACCGCCAGCCAGGCGGCCCGCTCCTCGGTGTTGAGCCAGTGCGGTTCGCGTCCTGCCATGGACTAGGCGTCCACGGGACGGGACGGGGCAGTGCCCTTTCCGAAGGGCCGCCCTCCCAGGGCCCCGCGGCCGTGTGCCGTGGACCAGCCGGCAGTGTCCGGGCCCTGCGGAATGATCTGGGTGGGGTTCAAATCCTCATGCACCACATAGTAGTGGGCCTTGATTTGCTCAAAGTTCACGGTGTCGCCGAACCCCGGCGTTTGGAAGAGATCACGTGCATAGGCCCACAGCACAGGCATTTCGCTGAGTTTGCTGCGATTGCATTTGAAATGGCCGTGATAAACCGCATCGAAGCGGACCAAGGTGGTGAACAGCCTGACATCGGCTTCGGTAATGGTGTCCCCCATCAGGAAGCGCTGCCCCGCGAGCCGCTCCTCAAGCCAATCCATGGCGGTAAAAAGACGCTCATAGGCGGCGTCGTAGGCGTCCTGGGTGCCGGCAAAGCCGCAACGGTACACACCGTTGTTGACTTCGGTGAAAATGCGCTTGTTCACCACCGCCATTTCCTCCCGCAGTTCCTCCGGGAACAGTTCGGGTGCACCTTCACGGTGGAATTCTTTCCATTCGGTGGAAAAGTCCAGGGTGATCTGAGGGAAATTGTTGGTCACCACTGCGCCGCTGAGCACATCCACCATGGCCGGCACGGTGATCCCACGCGGGTAATTGGGCATGCGCTTGAAGTACGCCTCCTGCAGCCGTTCGATCCCCAGGACCGGGTCAACGCCGCCTTCATCAAGGTCAAAGGTCCAGGAACGCGCGTCATGCGTCGGTCCGCAGACACCAAGGGAAATGGCATCCTCAAGTCCCAGCAGGCGCCGCACAATGGTTGAACGGTGCGCCCACGGACAGGCACGGGACACCACCAGGCGGTAGCGTCCGGCCTCCACCGGGTATCCGTCGGCGCCGTCACGGGTGATGCGGGTTTCAATGTAGTTTGTGTCCCGGGTGAATTCATCACCTGTCACATAACTGCCCTTGGTGCTGAAATCGCTGCTGACGCCGCCCTCTTTATCCATCCACTTAGCCTATGCCCCGCACCGGCAAAACGGCCACCACCGCAGCTTCCTCCCCTGCCGGGCGCTTTACGGGGCAAAAGTTCCCAGCTTATGATCAAAGCACCCCCCACCCCCCGACGCCACCGAAAGTCAGGACTCCTCCATGGCGGCCCAAGAAGCCATTGCCGCATCACTGGGCACCCCTGCGTCCGGGCATCCGGGCGAACCCCAACAGGCCCGCAACAAGGCCATGGTTGAATTTGAAAATGTCAGCAAGATCTATCAAAGCGGCCAACCGGCCGTGGACCGTCTGAACCTCAGTGTGGAAGCCGGGAAGATCACGGTTTTTGTGGGCCCTTCAGGATGCGGGAAGACCACCTCGCTGCGCATGGTGAACAAGATGGTGGAGCCCACCTCCGGCAGCATCACCGTGGACGGGCGGGACGTAAGCGGAATTCGCGCCCATGAGCTGCGCCGCTCCATGGGTTATGTGATGCAGCAGGCCGGTCTGCTGCCACACCGCACTGTCCTTTCCAATGTCGCCACCGTGCTGCGGCTGAACAAGGTGCCGCGGGTGCAGGCACGCAGTCGGGCATTGGAGATGCTGGAAACCGTGGGGCTTTCAGCGTCCATGGCCGCACGGTATCCCCACCAGCTTTCCGGCGGACAACAACAGCGCGTGGGTGTGGCCCGCGCGCTCGCCGCGGATCCACCCGTTTTGCTCATGGATGAGCCCTTCTCCGCCGTGGACCCGGTGGTGCGCGCGGAATTGCAGCAGGAACTCCTGCGGTTGCAGCGCGAACTGGCCAAAACCATCATCTTTGTCACCCATGACATTGATGAAGCCACCATTTTGGGTGACAAGGTTGCAGTGTTTGCCTCCGGCGGCCGTGTGGCCCAGTACGCCCCGCCGGAGGAGATTTTGCGTGCCCCGGTGAATGACTTTGTGGCCGGGTTCGTGGGCCGTGACCGCGGCTTCCGCAGGCTCTCCTTTGCCGCCGGCGGCTCCGTGCCCATTCATCCGGCCACCACGGCGCTGTGGGATGAAGACGCCCGTAATGCCAGCGGCGGCTGGGTGTTGGCGGTCGACGTCGAGGACCGGCCAGTGGGTTGGTGGGCTCCGGGAGCGGGCCATGACGCGCAGGACGCACTGGTTCCCGGAGGCTCCCTGTTTCAGGCCGGGGGAACCTTGCGGGCGGCATTGGACGCGGCGCTCTCTTCGCCGTCGGGCCTGGGGGTTGCCGTGGATGCCGCCGGCAAGGTCACGGGGGTGGTGGACGCCGGTGAGGTCTTGGCAGCCATAGACGCTGCCCGGGAAAGCCGGCGCTGATGCAGTGGTTTTTGGCGAATATTCCCCAGCTGCTCGGCTTGGCCGGGTACCACTTGATTCAGGCAGTGGTGCCTTTGGTGCTGGCAGTCGTCATTGCCGTGCCCCTGGCGCAGTGTGCACGCATCAACAAGACCGCCGCTGGCATCATCCTTTCCGCAGGATCGCTGCTGTACACCGTTCCGTCACTGGCGTTGTTCGTCATCCTGCCGGGCATTTTAGGCACCCGGATCCTTGATTTCAGCAACATCATTGTGGCCCTGACCATTTACGCCGTGGCACTGCTGGTCCGTTCCACCTTGGACGCGCTCAACTCGGTTGATGACGGCCTCCGGCAGTCTGCCACCGCCATGGGATTCAAGCCTCTGCAGCGCTTCCTCATGGTCGATCTGCCCTTATCCGTTCCCGTGCTTTTTGCCGGGCTGCGCGTCATTTCCGTCAGCAACATCTCGCTGGTGACAGTGGGTTCGCTGCTGGGGATTCCCAGCCTGGGTTTCCTTTTTACCGACGGTCTGCAACGTAACTTCCCCACTGAAATTGCCGTGGGAATTGCCGGGACCCTGGTGCTGGCCGTGCTCATGGACGCGGTCCTGGTTCTGCTGCAAAAACTGTTGACGCCCTGGCTGCGGAAAGCTGCCTCCCCGGCCGCAACCACGCAGGAGGTGCCGGCGTGAATCCTTTTCCCCCCACCACCCTGCCGCTGACCAGCTACACTTCGGCGAGCCCCTTCAGCCAGGGCTGGCAATGGTTGACTGATGGGCGCAACTGGCAGGGGACTTCAGGGATCCTGTCCCGGACCCTGGAACATTTGGGCTATACCGGGTTGACCCTGTTGATTTCCATTGCCATTGCCGTGCCGTTGGGACTGTATGTGGGACACACTGGCCGGGGCCGCGCCGTGGTGGTTTCCCTGGCAAGCATGCTGCGGGCACTGCCAACCTTGGGCATCATGACCTTGCTGGCGCTGATGGCCACCACTTCCCTGTCCCTTGCGCCGGCCATCTGCGCCCTGGTGCTCTTGGCGGTTCCCCCCATCCTGACAGGCACCTATGCCGGCATCGCGGCAGTGGACCGGGAAACCGTGGACGCGGCACGGGGTGTGGGCATGACCGGGGCGCAGGTGCTTTTCCGGGTGGAGGTGCCCAATGGCTTGGCTGTCATGATGGGCGGACTCCGTTCGGCAGTGCTGCAGGTCATCTCCACGGTGGCCGTGGTGGCCTTCATCAGTCTGGGAGGTTTGGGCCGGTACATCATTGACGGCCTGGCCGTACAGGACTACGGCCAGGTTCTGGGCGGGGCGCTGATCATTGCCGCGCTTGCCATTGCCATCGATGGACTTTTGGCCCTGCTGCAGCGCTCGGTGGTTTCGCCGGGGCTGAAAAGGACTGCCGCTTCCCCGGTGCCGGCAAACAGCTCCACCGCTTCCTAAACTTTCCAAACTTCATGCAAGACCTACCAGGAGACAACCCATGAACAAGTTCCATTTGACCACCCGCCGCGCCATTCTTGGCGCAGCCGCGGGACTTAGCGTTGCCCTCGCCGTTACTGCCTGTGGCGGGGATCCGCTGGGCGAAAGCAGCGCCGGGGAAGGGTCCAGCGATTCCGTGGTGGTGGGATCGGCCAACTTCCCCGAAAATGCCATTCTGGCTGAAATTTATGCCGGTGCGCTCAATGCGGCCGGGGTGAACGCCAGCACCAAGCTCAACATTGGTTCCCGTGAAGTGTACTTGGCGGCCCTGGAGGATGATTCCATTAATGTGGTGCCCGAATACACGGGGAATTTGCTGGGTTACTTTGATGCCGCCAATGAAGTCATTGACGGGCCCGGGATTTTGAGCGCCCTGCCCGGGAAACTGCCCGAAGGCTTGTCAATTTTAGAGCCGGCCTCCGCTGAAGACAAGGACGCCATTGTGGTGACAGCGGAAACCGCCGCCAAATATCAGTTGAAGTCCATTGCGGATTTGGCCCCGGTCTGTGCGGAACTGACACTTGCGGCGCCGTCGGAATTTCAGACCCGCCCCTATGGCCTGCCCGGACTTGAAAAACTGTATGACTGCGTGCCCAAGGCCTTTGTCCCGTTCAGTGCCAGCAGTGAAGCTTTGAACCTCAAGGCCCTGCTCAGCGATGAGGTGCAGATTGCCGACATCTTCACCACCTCACCCGAGTTGACCGCCAACAATCTGGTGGTGCTGGAGGATCCCAAGGGACTCATTGGCGCACAGCAGGTGGTGCCGCTGATCAAGTCCGACAAGGTCAGTGACGCCGGCCAGGAGGCACTGAACAATGTTTCTGCCCAGCTCACCACAGAGGACTTGATTTCGCTGCGGACCCAGGTTGAGGGCGAGCAGAAAATGGAGCCCAAAGCTGCCGCCACCCAGTGGCTCAAAGACAAGGGCATCACCAAGTAACGGCATTTTTGCCCCTTGACCGCACCGTTGTTGACCGGGGCGCGGCTGCCCCGGTCAACAGCAGTGGTGCGGTCAAGGGTCCAAGCGGGCCGGTGCGGGGCGTTTGTTGGATCCAAGCTTTGTCAGCAGATACAAGACAATGCCCACCACCAGGAGAATGCCGGCGCGCAACCAAATTTCCGCCCCCTGCTGCGTGAGCAAAATCAGGCAGGAGGCAAGCGCGGCATAGGGCAGGATTTTGGGGACACGGAAGTGGTCGTGCTCCACCTTGTCCTTGCGCAAAACCAGCACCGCCACATTGGTGCTGATGAAGACGAACAACAGCAGCAGCACCACTGTTTGGGCCAAGGTGGCCAGTCCCCCGGTAAGTGTCAGGGCCATGGCCACAGCCGTGGTGACCACTATTGCCACCCAGGGCGTGCGGCGGCGGGGAAGGACCCGGCCAAACATTTGTGGAAGCAGTCCCTGCTCCGCCATGCCAAATGCCAGCCTGCTGGACATGATCATGGTCAGCAGGGCCCCATTGGCCACGGCAATCAGGGCAATGAGGCCAAAGAGCCATTCCGGCACACCCACTCCGGTGGCCGCAACCACATCCAGCAGCGGTCCCGAGGACCCTGCCAGTTCGTCCGTGGACAGTGCCACGGAGGAAGCCAGGCCAATGAGCACGTAGACGGCGCCGGCGGTGAGAAGCGCTCCGAAGAGTGCCCGCGGATACACCTTTCGCACATTCACCACCTCTTCGGCCACATTGGCAGATACCTCAAAGCCAACAAAGGAGTAGTAGGCCAGCAACGATGCACCCAAAACGGCCATTCCAGGGGAGACCCCCTCCCGGAACTCCATGACCCGCGCTGGCTCACCTCCGCCCTGGGCCACCAGCATCCCCACCACCACAATGACCAGGATCAGGCCGGATACTTCAATGACTGTCATGATCACGTTGGCCCGCACAGACTCCTTGATGCCGCGGGCGTTGAGGAGAGCCAAGAGGATCAAAAACACGATGGCCGCGGGAATGGTGGGCACATCAAGGAAGGGTTTGAGGTAGTCCCCGGCGAAGGCAAGGCTTAGACCGGCGGCGCTGGTGACACCTGCTGCGAGCATGCAAAAACCCACAATGAAGGACAACCATGGTTTTTTGAACGCGCGCTCGGCAAAAACAGCTGCGCCCCCTGCCTTCGGGTATTTTGTGACCAGTTCCGCGTAGGAGGCTGCTGTCAGCATGGCCAACCCCAGTGCCACGAGCAGGGGCACCCAAATGGCACCACCGACTTCCCCGGCCACCTCGCCCACCAGGGCATAGATTCCGGCACCCAGGACATCTCCCAAAATGAAGAGATACAGCAATGGGCCGGTAATTCCCTGTTTGAGCTTTGAGGATTGATTTTTGGTCTGCGCGTCCATGGCCCCACCCTATGTTGCTCGATAAAAAATTGGATACCTATAGTTACATTTTTTCAACGCAAATGGTGCCTCTGGTGCCCACGGGGACGAACTTGTTGAATACGTGCCGTGAAGTTACGGGGATATTTGTCCTTTTGGATAAAAATTTTCCCAGGACGTCTTACGAATTGGTGTTCGATGCCGCAAGGGGTCTACAGTAAAGGTCCTAAGAAAATCTGATGAAAGAGGGACCAGTGCCTACAGTTCAGAACAATCTTGAAGTCTCACGCTACGAGCTATACAAAGATGGGCAGCTAGCCGGTTTTCTTAAGTACCGCATGGAGGGCGACCACATGTGGCTGCTCAGCACGGAAATGACAGCCGAATATGAAGAGCCGGTCCTGGCTGAAAAGCTGTTGCTGGGAGTGCTGCAGGACGTCCGCAGACGCCGCATTGGCGTGCTTCCCTTCTGCCCCGTGGTTCGTCAAACAATGTTGGAGAATCCCCACTTTCTGCGTCTTATCCCAGCAAACCCCCCGGGACATTTTCCGCTCCTGATGGATGCTGTGGAACTGATGTATGACCGCGGAGCCGCCACCCTCTCCATGCGGAGCGGCCAGCAGGCCCCGGGAACGTCACGGATATCCCCCCAGGCCGTGATTCGCTCCGTGCGCACACGCAAAAAGGAACAAAAGCGCACCGCACGCTTCCGGGTCCAGGCCTTGGCCTCCGCTGTCCAGGAAAAAGCCGGCAACCCGGCCGCGGCGTAAAAACACATGCATTCGGGTCAAAAGCAACTGCATCCACTATTGGGCCAATGGGCCCAGGAGTAGGACAAGCGGCAACGCACCGCCAATTGGCAACACCGCGCAGTTGACGGCAGCCGCCGCAGGAGAACTCCCGTGCGCCCGGTGCCATAGCCCGGTCCCAGGTGGGCGGCGAGTTCGTTCAAGCCTTGGACCTGCCGTTTGACGGGTGGATCATGGTTGAATGCAGCTGCCGAGCGTGTGGGACGTTCCCCTTCCCTGCAATGGCAGTGAACAAGCCGGCCAGCTTCCTCGGCACCGCAGCCGCCCCGGCGGAGTCTTGAATTTTGGCCAGCAATACGTTCACTGCGGTGGGCCCATGCCGGAACAGGAAGTGGCTGTTGCGGGCATTGTGGCTTCCGCCGAAGGGTGAACTTGACGAAGCAGTGCCGTCCACGGTGGTAGTGCGTTGCCCTTGTGGATTCCAGGTGGGCATTCCCCGCCAGCTGCGTGGCCTGCCTGAGCCGACAGGCGGGCCACGCCGCTGGCGGCGGGGTGCAGCTAGGCCGTGCAGAGGATCCGGCGCATGGCGGCACTGAGTAGCATGCCGCGCCCTGCAGTGCCTCCAGCTTCAGCACGAGCCGGCACATACCCAAATCCCACCCCGTACAGCGGATCCGCAAATCCCAAGGCCCCATTGGCGCCTTCGTGGCCGAAGGCCTGGGCGCTGCCAAAGTCCATGCGTGGATTTGCTTTCATGAATGCCACGGCAAAGGACCCCACTTCGTTAAAGACCCGGTCCATCCCCCACACCTGCTCCTGGCTCATGAGCTCAATGGTGTCCGGAGTCAAATACGGTTGTCCGCCGTCAATGCCTGTAGTGGCGCCGGCATACACCCGAGCCAAGCCGTCCCCCGAGCCCACACCCGCCCCACTGGTGCTGCCAGCTGCGCGCACACTGCGGATGTTGGGCAGTTTGAGCAAATTGCCGGCCTCTACATTGCCCGAAACCCCGGCAATGGAGCGCGGATCCAGGAAGGCTGGAGCCGGGACTTCATCAAAGAGCACGGGACGGTACTGCGCCTCGGCCGATTCGGGCAGGCCCAGATACATGTTGGCGGCGCAGGGGACGCGTATGCGGTCCTCATACACATCCTGCAGACGTGTGCCCGTGATGCGGCGGCACAGTTCCTCCAAAAACACGCCCATGGTCAGTGCGTGGTAGCCGAAGGTGCCGTTGCCTGGGCGCCACATGGGCGCCATGGCCGCGAGCCGGGCCGCCACGGCAGGCAGATCGTTGTACTCCTCCATGGCGAATCCGCCCTGCACGCCCACCAGACCGCCTTGGTGCGACAGGAGTTGACGGACCGTCACGGCATCTTTGCCGCGCTGGGCGAAGTCAGGCCAGTAGCTTGCCACCGCAGCATCAAGATCTACCAGTCCATCCTGGACCAGCAAACTGAAGGCGAGCGCGGCCACACCCTTGGAGCAGGAAAACACGCCCGTAAGTGAAGTGGCGGTGGAATCCGGCCCACCCACCAAATCAACGACCTTGTTGCCGTGGGCGTAGATGGCCAGCTGCGCGCTGTACCGGGGATCGGCGTCGAGCATGGAGTCAAACAGCTCCCGGACGGGAGCAAATTGGGGGAGGGCAAAACCTTGCGAGGTGCCGTTGGCAGTTGGCTGTGAAAAGGTCATAAACCCACTTTAGATAATGCCGGCCCCCAGCCAAGAACTGCGGACAATATAAAACCCCCGCAGCCAAGGACTGCGGGGGTTTTATGGGCAAGCAGATTTAGTCGCTGGTCTTCACAATGTAGACATCACAGGGGGCATTGTGCGAAACGGCATTGGCCACTGATCCCAACACACGGGCCAGGCCCTGCATGCGGATGTTGCCCACCACAATGAGGTCCGCCTGCAACTTGGCGGCTTCCTCAAGGAGGACCTCGGCGGGCTTGCCCAAGGCGGAGGAGTACTCCGTCTTGACGCCACTGATCTTCAGCTCTTCCGCCACACGCTGGGCCACACGCTCGGCCTCATCGGCCGTGGACAGGAACCACTCGTCGTTGCCGATGGCGACTTTCTCGGTCTTGTCCTCACCGAAGGCCGTAACAACGCGCAGCGTGCGTCCCGTGGCGCGAGCCAGGTCCGCGGCAACGCGGGCAGCCTTCATGGATGTTGAGTTTCCATCCACACCAACAATAATGATTCCAGCCATTACGCTTTTGTCCTTTGCTCGATTTGACCACCGGCGCCATGCGCGCCAGCTTGCATTCTTACCCCCTACTTTAGCCACAAGGGCACCCTTTATGGCTGCAACGTGCGCGAACTTACCACCGTAATTAAGCATGGGCCGTTCAAATGGCATCACCAGCACCTTCCAAAGCCGTTCGCAGCCTCCCTGGGAGATTGCGCTTGCGCGTTTTGCACCACCTCCGGAGCCAACCCCGTGCTGCCGCCAGCCAATGCGGACACGGCCGCATCTTCCCGGAGCGCCGTGGCAAGTGCGGGTGCGGGTGCGCCGCAGCCCACCGGACGGAAAGCCTTTTGCGGCAAACAGTCAGAGTCAATCAGTAACATGGCCCCATGCCTGCCGTTCCCCCTCCCCGCCGACGCGTGCAATTGTTCCTGGTTCCGCTTATTGCCGCTTTTTGCATGGCCTTCATCATTGGGGCCATAGTCATGGATCGGGATGGGGCAGCCTGCCCGGCGGCAAGCTGGGACAACCATTTGAATTTGAAGCTGCTGGCCGATGGCGCGGACGCCAAGGAAGCTGCCGCGGTGACTGCCTGCATGGGCGCCAAGTGCGTTGCGCATGCACAGGATTCCACCAAGACCACCTCGGGAACAACGCGCGCCTTGATTCATGAGGCCAACGGAAGCTGGCAGTTGTCGCTCGGCGCGCAAGCCGTGAGCACCATCGACTTCACCGTTTATGACAAAAATGGCGCCGTCCTTGCCACCCGCACCACCCAAGTGAACTGGACCCGCATTTCCGGAAGTGAACGCTGCGGTGGTGCCATGGCCGACGTCGGCGTTGTCCTGGAGATGCCCTAGGCATGGTTATTGGGCCCGGGCAACGGTTAACGGTTGAAAAAGTGAATCAGCACGCCCACACTCCAGGTGCCGGCAGCAAGCGCGGCAAAAGCAAATTCGGCCAACATGCCCAAACCTGTTGCCTTCAATGCTGCCGCCGAGGAGGAAATTGCCGGTTTGAACTCACGCTGCCGGGCATATTCCGAGAGGAACAAGCCCACCACGAATCCCACCAGCAGGCCCACCACGGGGATCACAAAAAATCCCACGACCCCAAGCACCAGACCGGACACCACGGACCGGCCGGGAATTGATCTCTGCTTCATGACCCGCCCGGTCAGCACCGCGCTGGATGCCATCCCGGCAGCAGCAAAAACCGCAGCTATGCCAAAGACTGTCCAGCCCAGGGGCGAGCCCAGCACAATGGCCCAGGTCAGCAGGGAAATGATGATCAAAATGCTGCCGGGAAGCACGGGGACGACGATTCCCACCACCCCCACCAAAATGGCCAAGCCGCAAACAACTGTCCAAATGATTTGTGCATCCATGCTGCAATGGTGCCATGCTGCCGGGCCCGGGGCATCGCGTCCGCCGGCTCGGTCTTTGCAAAGTGCCCCACCGCGGCCGCACTGCCACCAGATGCCGCCGGGACAATGTTCCCGGCGGCCTTCCGACTGATGTGAACCTTTCGGCAAGGGTCCGGACGATCGCAGGGCGGGGTTTCCAGCCGGGCATTGAGGTGCCAGCTGATCCCGTGAGTGGACGAACCAGGGCCGCCCCGGCATCCACGCAGCGTATAGAAAGTCGTGGGAGATCATGGCTCCAGCTGGATGCCATAATGCATCCATGCAGTGCCCCACGGCCTAGACTTTGCCTGTGAGCATCCTGCAAAAAAGCACTTCGGCGGACACCGGCGGCAATGGCGCCGGCACGTACGGGCCGAGATTCAATGGCCGTCTTGCCGGGGTGCGGCAGGTCATCCTGACACCCCTGGCCCTTGCCCTGGCCCTGGGTGCCGTGGCTCTTGGGGTCTACTCGCTTTTTTCCCGCCTCCAGTGGCAGAGCTTCGCCGTGCGCTCCTGGGATCTGGGCATCTTTACCCAATTGGCCAAGGCCTACGCCAACTTTGACGCTCCCATCGTGAGCCTTAAAGGCGAGGGGTACAACCTGCTTGGCGATCATTTTCATCCGTTGCTGGTGCTGCTGGGGCCTGTTTACCGCCTCTTTCCCAGCGCCTACACCTTGCTGGTCGTACAAAACATCCTGCTCGCCCTTTCCGTGGTGGTGGTCAGCCATTACGCCATAAAGCGGTTGGGCCGTATTTCAGGGGCCTGCTGGGGAACCGCCTACGCCCTCAGTTGGGGCCTGCAATCAGCCATTGACGCGCAATTTCACGAGATTGCCTTTGCCGTTCCACTCTTGGCGCTGGCTCTGGTGGCGTTGTCCGAGGAGCGGTGGCGGTCAGCATGGATATGGGCCTCACTCCTGGTTTTCGTCAAGGAGGATTTGGGGCTGACGGTCTTCGTCATTGGCTTGGTGATGGCGTGGCGCGCACGGACCATGATGGGCTTGTGGTTGTCAGTATGGGGGGTTGCATGGTTTTTCCTGGCCACGAAAGTCATATTGCCTGCGATGAATCCGGGCGCACAATGGGCCTATGAAAGTCAGCTGGACTTTGCCGGACTGCTCAGCAATCCGGCGTCGCTCTTTCAAGCCGACAAGCTGACCACGGTATTTTTGCTCGTGGCCGTCACCGCCGGATTGTGTGCGTTCTCCCCGCTGGCACTGGTGGTGCTGCCCACCTTGGCGTGGCGCTTCCTTTCCGAACTTCCCGTCTACTGGGGCCAGGAATGGCAATACAGCGCCGTGCTCATGCCAGTGGTTTTTAGCGCCGCCATTGACGCCCTGTCACGGCGCAAGGTACTGAACTCCGTGCGTCTGCGACTGCTCATGGCCACGGCCGCACTGGCCATTGCAGTGACGCTAACGAGTCAATATGCTTTTTGGAAGCTTGTGGAGCCGCGGAGATCATTCCCCTCAACCACCTCAGCCGCCGCCCAGGCAGCATTGGCCGCCGTGCCCGATGGCGTCACGGTGGAGACCGACATTTCCCTCATGAGTTATTTGGTGGACCGCACCGAGGTCTATTGGTTGGGCAACCAAAACCCCGTCCCGCAGTACTTCCTGATTGACGTCTCAGGTGACCCCGGCGCCACGCCGGTCACCGCCGAACTGCAGGCTGAACAACGCTTCCCGGGCAGCTCCTTCACCACAGTGCACGCGGACGGCCGCTACCAGGTGGCCCGGCGCGATTAGGATGCGCGTGCCTTGAGGCCGCTTGGGCAGCGTGGGGCACAAGGCCAGCGGACACTGCCCGCGCACCCACGGATGGCGGCACCTTCAAGGCTTCAGTGACCCCAGCCAATGTTGACAGCTATTTCACACCCTTGATTTTGACCACGAACACCGCGCCCAGCAGGCCAATGACGGCAGCCACCACATACAGGGTCACGTAGCCGCCCAGGAATGCGACCAGGGGCCAGGCAATCACTGGCGCGATGACCTGTGGCAGGGAACTAGCCACGTTGATTACGCCCAGATCCTTTCCTCGGCTTGCCGCCGAGGGAAGGACCTGGGTAAGCAGGGCAAAGTCAACTGCCAGGTACACGCCATAGCCCACGCCCAGGACGGCAGCGCCCACCAGGGCTCCCGTCCACGTGGGGAAAAATGCAAGAATCAGGGACGCCAAAGCAATCGTGGCCGAGGAGGCAATGACAAAGGGAATCCGTTTGCCCACATGGTCAGACCATTTGCCGCCAATGACCGCTGTAATCAACGTCAACACCGCATACAGCCCCGTCAGCATCAAGACCCCCATTTCGGGGTTTTGCAATCCCACCGCATCCTTGAGGAAAAACAGCAGGTACAGGGTCACCAGATGGTTACCCACGTTGACTAGGAAGCGCGTGATCCAGGCCCAGCCAAAATCGGGGTAGCTGCGCGGAGACACCCAAAAACCTTTTGCAAAGGATCCCCAGCCAAAGCGTGGCCGAGCCTGCTTGTTCAGCACCTGGTCATTGGACAAAAACAAGTACGGCACCACGGCGGCCAGCAACACCCCGGCGCACACAACGAAGCCCAGTGAATAGTTTCCGGCCACCACCGCAGCAATGGCCGCGCCCAGAAGAATGCCGGCGGTGGTGCCCATGGCAGCCAGGCCCCCAATGCTGCCGCGCTGCTTCACGGGCACTTGATCGGGGATGGCTGCAGAGGTCGCTGCCAGCGCACCATTGCAGCCCATCTGCACCACACACCACAGGGCCGTCATCGCAGCCACACCGGGAGCGCCGGCCAAACCCAGCAGGCCCAACACAGCCAGCAGGGCGCCTATGAAAACCCACGGCACGCGCCGGCCAAAACGGGATGTGGTCCTGTCACTGAAAGCACCAAACAAGGGGTTGGCCACCAGTGACATGGCTGCTCCGGCACCCGTGACAAGCGCCAGAATGCCCTCTTTGTCAGCCTCACTAAAGTGCGCGGCCTGCTGGCCCAAAAGCACCTGCAGGGGTGCAAAGAACGCAGCATTGATGCCAACGTTGACCAGCACCACCGACGTCACCCAACGTTTGCGTACTGCGGCAGTGGGTTCGGCCAATGCCGCACCCATTTTCACGCTGCTTGTGCCATGGCTGGCTTCCTGTCGCTTCACTGCCGCCACCACCTTCCATGGACCTTGCCGTTGCCTGCCTTGGGATTCAGCTTTGAGATCTAGCTTCGAATGCCGCTGCCACGCAGGGTTTCAATGATGCGCAAGCCGGCCACCGAATCACGGGGATCCACCGGGACCGGCCCGCCGTCAAGCATAGCGGCAGCCAACAGCTCATAGAATCGCGGGAACCACCCACGCTCGGTGGGAACGGCCGTCAGCTCCCCGTCAATGCCCAGCGTGCCCCAGCGTTCCGGCCTGTCCACGCCGTAGGCCGGATCCGTGGGGAGGATGCCTGCTTGGATTTGGGCTTCCTGCACGTCGGCGGTCTGCTTCACGTACCCTGCAGCAGAGCCCAAGACCCGCAAACGTGGTCCTTTTTGTGCAGCGGTGAGGTTGATCCACAGATGCGAAAGAACGCCATTGCTGTGCTGCAGGGCCACAAAGACGTCATCATCGGCGCGCTCCTGCGGCCGGTGGGCAGCAAGCTCGCCATACACGCCGTCCACGGGCCCAAACAAGGAAAGCGCCTGGTCAATGGCATGGGTGCCCAAATCAAAAAGCACACCCCCGCCCTCCGCCGCAGTGGCCTGGGCCTTCCATTGCTTGCTAATGTGCGGCCGCCAGCGTTCGAAGCGTGATTCAAAGCGCCGCACGGTGCCCAAGGCGCCGGTGGCCAACAATTTTTGCACTGTAAGGAACTCTCCGTCCCAGCGCCGGTTTTGGTAGGTGGTGAGCAGCAGGCCCCTGGCGGCCGCGAAGGCAATAAGCGCCTCACCTTCGGCGCTGCTGCGCGCAAAAGGCTTGTCAACCACGACGGCGCAGTCCGCCGCCAAGGCCCGCCGTGCCAAGGGCGCATGGCTGGCTGGCGGCGTTCCCACCACCACCAGGTCAATGCCGCCGTGACTGCCGGGCGTTTCCCACTCCGTGCGGCTGAGCACGCGCGCCGTGGGATGGTCGGCATGGGCTTTTGCTTGCCGGACAGGATCGGAGGTCACAATCACGTCAAGACTGAAATCCTTCAAGGCAGCCAGGGCGGGGCCATGAAAGGCGCTGCCAGCCAGGCCGTAGCCCAGCAGCGCAGTATGGATTTTGTGCGGCATGAACCTCACACTACAGCCCAGTACCATGTGTCTTATGACATTAAATGCCCCGAAAATCAGCTCTCCTTTGGACGCTGTGGAGCGTGATTCCTTGGCCCGGTCACTGGCTTCAAGCCACGACGTGACGGTATTTGTCGATGGCACCGCGCACCGGCTTGGCGCGGAGGCCAAGGAGTCGGTGGTGGATCTGCTGCAGCGGCTGGCCCAAGGGGACGCAGTGAGTGTGGCAAGCATTGCTGAACTGCTCACCACCTCCCAGGCAGCGGAACTGGCAGGAATTTCCCACACCTTCCTGCGCAATTTGACCGACCGGGGCCACATTGCCGTGCAGTACCGCGGTTCCCACCGGCGTATCCGTCGCCAGGACGTCATGACCTGGCTGGCCACTCAAAAGGATGCACAGGGTTCCTAAAGCAGCTCCACACGGTCCGGGCAACTCTCCTGCGCCCCATGAACCGCCCTGCTAGTGTCAGCGCATGGACGATTCATTGGGAAAATTTGTCACTGACTTCAGCGCGCTGGTTGAGCTCGCCCAAAAACAGGCCGCCCAAGTGCCGGACGGCAGACGGCTGCTTGAGGAACTGACATTGTTCCTGGGCGTCTCCCCGGCCGAGTTGTCCGTGGTGGTTGAGGAAGTTCCCTCCCACCGGCTCGTGGACGCCGACATCTTGTTGGCGGAAATGGCCGCCAACGATCCGCACAGTCAGCTGGTGGGCATTGGCGGCGGTGACCACCGCGCCCACATGTCATTTAGTGACATGGTCCAGCAATCGCTCAGTTACGCAAATTTTCCCTTGTCGCAGCCGGACTACAGCAACGTTGCGGTGGGTCCCGCGGAACAGCGCCAAGTGGTTTCGTTTGGTTTGTGGCTGTTCCACCACGCGGGCATTCCGGTCGCCGTGTTGCAGCGCGCGGCCAATCCCCAGTTTGGCCGGCAGCAGGCCGGACTGGAAGTCCTCGTCGCACAGCCCGCCACCGCCGCCGCCGTCCTGGCCGAGCTGCGCCAGGGCATGGCATCGCGCAGTGTCTTCAAGGGACAAATCATCTCCCTGTCCGCAAGCGACTACGGCCCCAGTGTTGGCGGAGTGACATTCCATGCCCGGCCGGAGCTGCACAGTGGGGACGTGGTGCTCCCCCAGGGGGTTCTGGACCGTGTGGAGGGGCATGCTTTGGGCATCGGCCGGGCCGCCGCCGCCCTGGGAGCCCACGGCCAGCACCTCAAGCGCGGACTGCTGCTCTATGGTCCGCCGGGAACGGGTAAGACGCATACCGTCAGATACTTGCTCAGCCACAGTGCCGGCACAACGGCAGTGTTGCTGTCCGGGGGATCCCTGGCACGCATTGCCGAGGCTGCCAAGATGGCCCGGGCCCTTGCCCCGTCGATCGTGGTGCTGGAGGACTGCGACCTCATTGCCGAGGACAGGAGTTTTGGCCATGGCCCCCAGCCGCTGCTTTTTGAGGTCATGGACGCCATGGACGGCCTGGACAATGACAGCGATGTTGCTTTCGTGTTGACCACCAACCGCGTGGACATGCTGGAGCGGGCCTTGGCCCAGCGGCCTGGACGCGTGGACTTGGCCGTGGAGATTCCACTCCCATCCGAGTCCGAGCGTGCGGCCCTGCTGCACCTTTATTCCCCAGGGATTGGGTTCTCACCGGAAGTGGTGGCAGCCACCGCTGCCCGAACGGCCGGCACGACTGCCTCATTTGCCAAGGAACTGATCCGGCGCGCAGTGTTGGCCGCTTCGCTGGCCGGGTTGGCGCCGGGTGACGGGCACCTCGCCGGGGCCGTTGATCTTCTGCTGGCCGACAGCGAATCGCTGACACGGAGCCTTCTGGGGAGCTCCGGGCCCCAAGGCAAGGCGCACAAGCAACAAGGCTCAGAAAACTTTTGATGCTTATCCGGCAACAATGGTTATATCCTGAGCACGTGAATACCTCAGCCTCCGGCGCCGTGGGTGCCGCAGAAATTCTGCCCGAAGAAGCCATCGACGCCTTGTCCCGGGCGGAAGCCACCCACGCTGCGGGCAATGCGCCAGGATCGCATCGGCACGACGCCCTGCTTTCGCTTCGCGCTGCAAACATTAAACAGTCGGCCGTGCGGGATGTTTTTGAAATTTCCATGCAGCCGGGTTTGGTCTCCCTCGCCGGCGGAAACCCTTACCTGCAGTCTTTGCCCCTGGAGCGGTTGGCCCAGACGGCGGCCAGCATCATGGCGGACCACGGACTGGAGGCCCTGCAGTACGGCGGCGGGCAGGGGACGCTGGAGC
The DNA here is from genome assembly GCF_042668835.1 of Specibacter sp. NPDC057265. NCBI lineage: Bacteria > Bacillati > Actinomycetota > Actinomycetes > Micrococcales > Micrococcaceae > Specibacter > Specibacter sp. NPDC057265. The sequence goes on along the minus strand of NZ_JBHUYE010000015.1, from coordinate 47,440 downwards.
TGCGCGAGCAAATTTGCGAGGTCATGGCAGCTGAGGGCATCCTTGACGCAGATCCAGAGAACGTGGTTGTTACGGCCGGATCGCAGTCTGCCCAGGATGTGGCGGCGAAGGTTTTTTGCAATCCCGGGGACGTCATTTTGGTTGAGGACCCCACCTATGTGGGCGCATTAAACACCTTCGAAGTATACGAGGTGGATGTCCAGCCCTTGGCCGGAGACGACCACGGCATCATTCCTTCGCAGCTGCGCGAGCGGATTGCCGCACTCCAGGCCGAAGGCAAGACGATCAAGCTGCTGTACACCATCCCCAACTTCAACAACCCCTCAGGCGTGACCTTGGCGCCGGGACGCCGACAGGAAATCGTGGATATATGCCGTGAGGCGAATATATTGGTGATGGAGGACAATCCTTACGGGCTGCTGAAGTTCGACGGCGTCCTCCCCCAGCCCTTGCGTGCCGACAACCCCGACGACGTCCTGTATTTGGGTTCGTTTTCCAAGATTTTCGCACCCGGTCTGCGCATTGGCTGGGCTTTGGTGCCGGCACATCTGAAGCAGCGCTTTTACCTGGCCAGCGAGGCAGTCACGCTCTGCCCGCCCACTTTCAATCAGCTGCTGATCAGCAGCTACCTGGCCAACTATGACTGGCAGGGCCAAATCCGCACGTACCGCGCCCTGTATGAGGAGCGTTGCAAGGCTCTGCTCGCGGCGTTGGAGGAGTTCATGCCTGCAGGCGTTTCCTGGACCCGTCCCGAGGGTGGATTTTTCATTTGGCTGACACTGCCGGCGGGAATTGACAGCTATCCGCTCCTGCACCAGGGCATTGACGCCGGGGTGGTCTTTGTCCCGGGCGCCGCCTTCACGGGCGCCACGGGCCCCAGCAACAAGCTGCGTCTGGCCTTTAGTGCCGTGCCGCCGGAGGTGCTGCGCGAAGGCGTGAAGCGTCTGGCGCCGGTGCTCGCCGGGGCAATGGCAGCGCATTCAGGCGCCCGGACCTAATCCAGCAGAAGCGCCGGCTCTTCCAGGATTGCCGCCACATCGGCCATAAACCGGGCAGAAAGATCACCATCGACCACGCGGTGGTCAAAGGACCCGCCCAAGGTGGTGATCCAGCGCGGAATGACTTCCCCGTCGAGCACCCATGGCTTTTGCTTGATGGTTCCAAACGCCACAATGGCCACTTCACCCGGGTTGATGATGGGCGTTCCCGTGTCGATGCCAAGGGCACCAATGTTGGTGATGGTCAACGAGCCGCCCTGCATGGCTGCAGGCTGCGTCTTTCCCGCACGGGCCGTGGTGGCCAGTTCATTGAGCGCAACGGCGAGTTCCTTCAGGGACAGCTTTTGGGCGTCCTTGATGTTGGGAACCATGAGACCGCGCGGGGTGGCCGCTGCAATGCCGAGGTTCATGAAGTGCTTAATGATGATTTCGTCCCCGGTCCAGGTGGCATTGACCGAAGGGTTCCGTGCCGCCGCCCAGATGACGGCCTTGGCCAGGATCAGCAGGGGCGAGACCCTGATGCCCTCAAAGTCACGCGAGGCCTTGAGGCGTTTCACAAATTCCATGGTGCGTGAGGCGTCCACGTCCACAAAAATGCTCACGTGCGGTGCTGAAAAGGCGCTCTCCACCATGGCCTTCGCCGTGGCCTTGCGTACGCCCTTGACCTTGATGCGCTCAATGCGGGGGTCATCGGCCAGACCGGTCCCCGTGGCAGGAGCCCAAAAGCTGCCTGCTTGATCCTGTTCGGCCGTGCGCTGCTCCTGGTAGCTGAGCAGGTCCTTCTGGGTGACCTCGCCGCGGGCGCCTGTTGCGGATACCTCATTGAGGTCAATGCCCAGGTTTTTCGCGGCCTTGCGCACAGGTGGTTTGGCCAGCGTGCGGGTGGACTTCGGCGTTCCTGGCACCGGGGCGGCTGCGGGAACCGGCGCCGCTGCCGGCACTGCTGCCGGGGCGTGGTCCACGGAACGGGAGCCCACCCGCGGACGACGTTTGACGGCGTCGGCCTTGGGTCCGGATCCCACCAGGGGCTTCATGGCCTCCGGCTCCACGGCAGCCGGCTCCCCCGCGGGCGGCTCGGCCACCGGAGCCTGCGCTTCCCCGGCCACCTCCGAGCCGATGGCAATGATGGGGGTGCCCACCTCCACCGTCTCGCCCTCTGCCACCATCAATTGGGCCACCATGCCGGCAAATGGTGAGGGCAGCTCCACAATGGACTTGGCCGTCTCAATTTCCACGATGACGTCGTTGACGGCCACAATGTCGCCCAGCTTGACCTTCCAGGAGACGATCTCGGCCTCCAGGAGGCCCTCGCCGACGTCGGGAAGCTTGAAATGCTTGAGGGTGGACATGGGTGCCTTCCTAGTATGCGAAGGCGCGGTCCAGCGCCTCCAGCATGCGGTCAATATCCGGGAGGTAGTGCTCTTCCACCCGGGCCACGGGGTAGGGCATGTGGAATCCGCCCACGCGGATGGCCGGAGCCTCCAGCGAGTAAAAGCACCGTTCGCTGATGCGGGAGGCTATTTCGCCACCCATGCCGCCGAAGGTGGGGGCCTCATGGGCCACCACCAGGCGTCCGGTCTTGGTCACCGAGGCTTCCACGGTGTCGAAGTCAATGGGGGAAATGGAGCGTAAATCTATGACTTCCACACTGTGGCCGTCCTCCGCAGCCGCGTTGGCCGCGGCAAGGGCCACCGGCACCAAGGGACCGTAGGCCACGATGGTGGCGTCATTGCCTTCCTGCACCACGTGCGCCTTGAAGGGATCCCCGGGGTCATTGTCCATATCCACCTCACCCTTGAGCCAGTAGCGCCGTTTGGGTTCGAAGAAGATGACCGGGTCCTTGCAGGCCACTGCCTGCTGGATCATCCAGTAGGCGTCATTGGCGTTGGAGGGGGTGATGATGCGCAGGCCCGCGGTGTGCGCGAAGAGCGCCTCCGGCGATTCCGAGTGATGCTCAATGGAGCCAATGCCGCCGCCGTAGGGGATGCGGATCACCACGGGTGCAGTGAGCTGGCCGTCGGAGCGGGTGTGGATTTTGGCCAGCTGCGTGGTGATTTGGTTGAAGGCCGGGAACACAAAGCCGTCAAACTGGATCTCACAAATGGGCCTGTGGCCACGCAGGGCCATGCCAATGGCTGTGCCCACAATGCCGGATTCCGCCAGCGGGGTGTCCATGACGCGGTGGGCACCGAACTCTTCCTTCAAGCCCTCCGTGACCCGGTACACGCCACCGAGCGAGCCAATGTCCTCGCCCATGACGAAGCTCTTGGAGTCCTGGGCCAAGGTGGCACGCAGACCTTCATTGATGGCCTTGGCAATGGTCATTGTGCTCAAGCGGCACCGCCTTGCTTGCTCTGGGCATCCGTAAAGGACGCCTGATAGTTTTCAAACCACGCCAGTTCTTCAGCCACCAAGGGGTGCGCCTCGGCGTAGACGGTGGCAAATTTCTGACGGATGTCAGCTCCGCCCAGGGCCAGCGTCTCCTTGCGCACGTGGGCGGCCAGCTCGTCGCCGTCGAGCTTCAACTGCTCAAAAAACGCCTCGTCGACAAGGTTTTCAGCACGTAGGTACTTTTCCAGGCGCTGCAGCGGATCCCTGGTTTTCCACAGCTCCTCTTCAGCAAGCATGCGGTACTTGGTGGGATCGTCAGCCGTGGTGTGGGCACCCACCCGGTACGTGGAAGCTTCAATCAGCACGGGACCATGGCCGTTGCGGGCATGGTCGAGCGCCCACTGGGTTGCTGCGTGGACGGCCAAAACATCGTTGCCGTCGACCCGGATGCCGGGGATCCCGTAACCGCCGGCACGGTTTACCAGGGGAATTTTGGACTGGACTTCGAAGGGCACGGAAATGGCCCAGTTGTTGTTTTGGCAGAAAAACACCACGGGGGCGTTGTAGGAGGCTGCAAAGACCATGGATTCATGCACATCACCTTCACTGCTGGACCCGTCACCGAAATAGGCCACCACTGCCGCCGGTTCCGTGCCGGGATCGGCCACCAGATCACGCGCAATGCCCATGGCATACCCCACCGCATGCGGGACCTGCGCCGCCAAGACCAGGGTGTACAGGTGGAAGTTGCATTCCCGCGGATCCCAGCCACCGTTGGAGACCCCGCGGAAAAGCTTCAGCAGGGAGGCCAAATCCAATCCACGCGTAAGGGCCACGCCATGCTCGCGGTAGGTGGGGAAAGCGTAGTCAGCGGCATTCATGGCCCGCCCGGACCCGATTTGGGCAGCTTCCTGACCCACCACCGGCACCCAGAGTGCCAGCTCACCCTGCCGCTGCAGGGCGGTGGCCTCCACATCGAATCGCCGCACAAGTGCCATGTCGCGGTAAAAACCTCGAAGCACTTCGGGTTCCAAGCTGTCCACGAACGGGCTGAAGCGCTCGTCATGGTGGCGGATCCCCTGTTCATCGAGCAGCTGGAGGGCTTCATCCGCGCCCACGGGCTTGCCGCGCAAAACGCCGTCGGCGCGCAGTGAACTGGTGGCAGCTGTGTGGGCGGCGCCCATGCTGACTCCTCGTCTGCCAAAACCAAGGATTAGGCACCTTGTTTCGACTCGTCGGTACTGATGTATGCCTGCAGAGGTATTTATTTCCGCCGCCGCATGGTCAATGGTTTTCGATTTACAACTGTATCGGTATCGGCACACATAATGGGCCTCTGTTAATCTCTAGGAACGCCGTGGCTCATTTGTATAGGCCATACAGATCTCAAGGAATCGACTGTTGGCTTCCACTTCGCCAATGCTCACGCGCACCCCTTCCCCATCGAAGGCCCGTACTGACAGGCCCTGGGAACCCGCCAGCGCGGCGAAATCCTGCGCGTCCGCTCCCAGTGGCAGCCAGACAAAGTTGCCTTGGGCATCAGGAATGTCCCAAGCAGCCTCCCGCAAACCGGCCACCACGCGGTCCCGCTCGTCAACGAGGCTTTGTACCCTCTCCACAACTTCGTCGTTGCACCGCACCGAGGCGACCGCCGCAAGTTCGGCAATGTTGGATACGGCGAAGGGGGTCGCGGCGGCACGCAGGTGCGCGGTGATTTCCGGGCGGGAAATCGAATAGCCCACCCGCAACCCCGCCAATCCATGCGCCTTGGAGAATGTGCGCAACACAATCACGTTGGGGTACTCGCGGTAAAGCTCCACGCCGTCCACCGGATCGTCCATCCGGACAAATTCCTGGTACGCCTCATCCACCACCACCACCACGTGGCCGGGCAGGCCGGCGATGAAATCGCGTGTTTCCTGCGAGCGCAGGGCCGGACCCGTGGGGTTGTTGGGGGTGCACAGTAAAACGATCCGGGTGTTGTTGGTGACTGCCGCCGCCATGGCGGCAAGGTCATGGCGGCCGTCACGGCCCACAGGCACCTGCACGCTTTTTGCCCCTGCGAGACCGACACAGATGGGATAGGCCTCAAATGAGCGCCAGGCGTAGACGACCTCATCCTGGCCGCCGTCGTCATTTTGGCCGGCAAACGCCGCCAAAATTTGGTTCAAGGCCCCCAGGCTGCCGGCACCGGTGACAATGTCCTCCGCCGGGACATCAAGGAAACTGCCAAGGGCTTCGCGCAGCAGGGTGCTGGTGGGGTCGGGGTAGCGGTGCACCCCGGACGCCGCCCGAATGACTTCCTCCACCCCAGGCACCGGTCCCAGGGGGTTTTCATTGGAGGAGAGCTTAAAGCTCTCCAGTCCGGCAACAGCCACCGGCGGTTTCCCGGCCGCATACTTCGGCAGCCGTCCCAGAGCGGGGCGCGGGTGCACGCCAATTTGGTTTGCGTTGTTGGACTCGGTCATGGTTCCAGCCTAATCCAGCAGGACCGGATGTGGAGGCCAGGCCGTGGGATGTGGAACCATGATGGCATGAGAAGAATTGTGCTTCACATATCCGTCAATGCCCTCGCCTTGTGGGTTGCCAGTTGGATCCTGCCGGGCTTCCGCATTGACGGCGCCACGATCCTGGAAAGTGACGTGGCAGGGATTGCGGGCAGCGCAGGGATTGCCAACACAGTACTGGGGTACGTCTTCATTGGTTTGGTCTTTGGTGTGGTCAACGCCCTGGTCAAACCCGTGGTGAGGTTCCTTTCACTGCCGGTGACGGTGCTGACCTTGGGTTTGTTCACCATCGTCATTAACGCCGCAATGTTGTGGCTGACGGCCTGGGTCAGCACCTTCACACCCGTGCAGTTCACCATTGCTGACTTTTTTTGGACAGCCATTCTCGCGGCTTTGATCATCAGCGTCGTGTCCATGGTGGTTGGTGGCGTGGGCGGTTCAAAGCCGCGCCGCTGACTCCGCAGGCGGGGCCGCAAGGGCCTGTCAACGCCCGCCGGAGACATAGTCCTTCCCGCGGACGGGGGCGGAGCTGCCCGGCCGGGTCCGTTGCAGGTGCTTGGCATTGTCCTTGCCTTGAAACACCCATTTGCCACCTGCAACGGCAGCACCCGCGGCTCCCACCCCCAGCAGCTTTTCCAGTGTCTGCTTGGCGGCCCGGACCGCCGGGTCATCACTGTGATCCAGCAAGGCCGCATCATGCAGGTAATTTTCCATCGAGTGCGCCTGTTTCACCACTTCCACCGCACCACCTGTCACGGCCGGCCGGTGCGAGGTGGCCGTGACCCAGTTTTTGTGTGCTGGCGGCGTGTGAAAATCCGCTGCCGTGACCAGGTCATGCTCATTTTCCAAACCCACCACGGCAATGCCTGCCGGGACCTGGGCGTTGCCTGCGGGCGCTCCGGCGATAACAATCATCCGCACATTCACCGTGGCCAGGAAAGCCGGGCTGGCAGCTGCCGCGGCGGCATGAATTCCACCCCCGCTGTGCCCGGTCAGCAACACATCCTCCCCGGGCAGTGCCCCGGCCGCCTGCAGGGCCGCCATGATCAATTCCTGCACAATGACCTCCTGCTGGCGGAACCGCGCCTGGTGGGCGGCAGTGAGGGCTTCCAAGTTCCCTTCCATGTCAAAGGGGTTGCTGCTGTCCAGGGTTGACCAGTCCTCAGTTCCCGGCAAATGCACCACCCACACCTTGCTGCCATCGGGGCGCGGGATCTGCACCACTCCAATGGAGCCTGGCGGGTAACTGTAGGCGTCATTGCTGCCAGCCAAAACGGATTGGAATGTGGCCTCCATGTTCCATGGCTGTCCCGCCGGTGCAACCGCAAGCGGTCCGGCGGCAGGACTTTGAAGCGGGCGCACCAAACCGGCGCCACCCCATTCCTGCACGGGCACCGCCCGCACGGACAAGGTTCCCGGCCGGGTGAGGTTGGCATGGTCCAAAAGTGTGCGCAGCAAAAACGGTGGCTTCCCGCCAATCCCTGCCGTGCCCTGACCTCTGAGCCCCTGCAGCACATAAATAAGCGCAGGCCCCGGGCCCAGGGCGCCTGACACATACGCGCCGCCACTGCGCAAGACCTCCTCGGTGGCATTGCGAATTCCTTCGTCCCTGACCTGGTCAAGCCACTGAATGAATTCTGCTGCGGACTTCAGTGGCGCCAGCGGACCAGCCAGCCACGTCAGCCAACCGTCCCGCAGCGCCAGCAGGCGCGACAGGGCGGCATTGGCCTGGGCGGAGCGGGCCTCCGCGGCTGCATAGTTCACTGCCGCCTGGCTGGCATTGTGCGCCAACTTTGCCACGGCCGCCTGCACCGCTGCGCACCTCCACTCGGCAAGCACCAGGGCATCAAGCACAGCACTGGGGACGCTGGTGGCACTGGCACAGGCTTCAGCAAGCCAGATGCGTTCATTTCTGAGGCGGTCCAGCAGCGGGTCCATGATTTGAGCGGTTCTGGCCAGTCCGGCGGCAGCGTCCACAATTTCAGCCATGGTCCAGGCAATGGAACCCACCCCGCCGTCAATGGTGAAGGAGGCGGGGACGTCTTTGCTGTCGACGCCGTTTCCGCTCATGGGGGTCCACCTCCCGGCCAAATGTCAGGATCCTGCGCGGCAAGCATGGCACCGTAACGGCTCACCAAGGTGGCGGCATCCTCCACACCGCGCACGGCAAGCAGCAGGTCCTGCCGGCCTTGGGCCAGATCTTCCCGGAAGGCTGTGGCAGCACGGGAATTCCAATCCACTGTGCAGGCTCCCTCCAATTGGCCCAGGAGGGCCCGGAGCTCGGCGGCAACTGCCACCAGGCGCTGCGCCACCACCTTGACGGCCTCTGGTGAGGGACCCGGCGTTGTACCTGTGCCAAAGGTGAAACCGCCTGCATCCCCCCGCGGAAAATCCATGGTGCCTCCCTGATGTTTCCAGCTTCCAGTGTAAAAAGTGTCGCCACGGCAAGGCCAGGGGCGGCGCATATTGGTGCTGCGACCAACGCGTGGTCCCGGCTGTGGAGGAATGTGGGGTTCATGGAAGAATTGGACCCATGTCTGATTCCTCGAAATCCACAGCCCGCATTCCCTCCGGCCGGCTTTCCTTGGCCGCCTCCTCCGAGCACATTGCACTGGGGCCCCTTGACGGCCGGTACTTTGGGGCGGTGGCACCGTTGGTGGACTACCTCTCCGAAGCCGCTTTGAACCGGGACCGGGTGGGTGTGGAAGTTGAATGGTTCATCCACCTGAGCAACTCCAGCGTCCTGCCGGGCACCGGGCCGCTGACGGCCGAACAACAGGCCGGGCTGCGTGCCATTGTCACCGAGTTCGATGCGGCGGCAGTGCAGGAGCTGGCAGGCATTGAGAAGGTCACCGTCCATGACGTCAAGGCCGTGGAATACTTCATTGGCAACCGCCTGGCGGCACTGGACCTGGAGCGTCTGAAGCCGTTGGTCCACTTTGGCTGCACCAGCGAAGACATTAACAACCTCTCCTACGCCGTGGGCATCAAGGGCGCCGTGGAGGACGTGTGGCTGCCCGCCGCCCGCACCCTCGTGGCTAAAATTACGGAAATGGCAGAAGCCAACCGTGCTGTGCCGATGCTTTCGCGCACCCACGGCCAGCCTGCCACCCCCACCACGCTGGGCAAGGAACTTGCTGTGACGGCCTTCCGGCTGACCCGCCAGCTGGACCGCATTGCCCGCACGGAATTTTTAGGCAAGATCAACGGAGCCACGGGCACCTATGCCGCGCATTACGCATCCGTTCCCGAAGCTGATTGGCAGGACGTGGCCAAGGGCTTCGTCGAGTCCCTGGGCCTTGGCTGGAATCCGCTGACCACCCAGATTGAATCCCACGACTGGCAGGCTGAGCTGTACGCGGACATGGCCCGCTTCAACCGCATCCTGCACAACCTGTGCACTGACGTGTGGAGCTACATTTCCATTGGCTATTTCGCTCAGGTTCCGGTGCCGGGTGCCACGGGATCCTCCACCATGCCGCACAAGGTCAATCCGATCCGCTTTGAAAACGCCGAGGCGAACCTGGAACTTTCCAACGCCCTGCTGGATACCTTGGCCGCCACCTTGGTGACCAGCCGCTGGCAGCGCGATCTGACCGACTCCTCCAGCCAACGCAACATTGGCGTGGCCTTTGGCCACTCCCTGCTGGCCATCAACAACGTCCTGGGCGGTCTGGGCCGGCTGGACACGGCAGAAGACGTCCTGGCCGAAGACCTCGGGAACAATTGGGAAGTGCTGGCCGAGGCCATTCAAATGGTCATGCGGGCCGAGGCCATTGCCGGGGTTGCCGGCATGGAGGACCCCTACGAGCGCCTCAAGGACCTGACCCGCGGCCACCGCGTCGATGGGGCCCGCATGCAGGAGTTCGTTTCCGGACTGGGCCTGTCGGCCGGCGCGCAGGCACGCCTGCTGGAGCTGACCCCGGGAAAGTACATCGGCATCGCCGAATCCCTGGTGGACCACCTGCAGCGGTAACTGCACTTCCCGACGCCGTCCGACGCCGGTGCCCGGGCAGCGCGGCAGCTGCCGCCCGGGCGCCCCTGGGCGGGGAGACGGCACGCATGTTTCCGTCTCCCCGCGGTTTAGCGCAGCGCGACCCAATGCAAAACCCTGCCTCCAGCGCAGCGGGTGCGGGAGCGCGCAGGAACTGCTGTGTTTTTTCCAACAAACAATTACCGGACGGTCTTTTCGCGGCTACATTGGCAAGTATGAACAGTCACGGCATCAACTTTCACACCCGCAAGTGGGTCCGCCCCGAAGACCTGAACGCCAATGACACGCTCTTTGGTGGCAGTCTGCTGCGGTGGATCGATGAAGAGGCCGCCATTTACGCCATTGTCCAGCTGGGCAACCGTCGCGTCGTGACCAAGTACATGTCTGAAATAAATTTCGCCGCCTCGGCAGTGTTGGGCGACTTGATTGAAATGGGTTTGACCGCCACCCATTTTGGGCGGACCTCGCTGACGATGCGTGCAGAGGTGCGGAACATTTTCACCCGCGAATCAATTTTGACCATCGATAAAATTGTCTTCGTCAATCTGGGTCCTGACGGCCGGCCGGCCGAGCACGGCTATGACACCATCACCTACGACCGCGACCGCATCCCTGCCCTCCAGACGCCGTTGTACGCCTCCTCGGTTGAAGAGTGAGTGAATTCACCCGGCGCGGCGCGGGAGAACTGGTCCAACCCATCATTTTGCTGGTGGACCGGGAGGAACCGGCCAGTGCCCAGCATGGGATTGCCGCCGCCGCACTGGCGTCGGTTCAGGCCTATTTGCAGGATCCGGGGAATCCCGACTGGCAACGTTGGGCCGAGGGGGCGTTTGCAAAAACCGTGCGCCGGGCCGACGCAAAAATGTTCGCCAAGGTCCTCGCAGCCTTTCCCGACCATGCCCTGGCCAGGGTGGGTGAGGGATGCGCTGCGGGATTTCCCCCCATGGAGGCTGACGGGCTGCCCAAATTGCTGGCGAAGCTGCAGGTGTCCGGCACACAGCTCCCTGCCGGAAACCCCCTCCCGGCCCAGCCACTGAGCATTGTCCTGAACGGCTCCCTGGACATGTCAACCGGCAAAGCCGCCGCCCAGGCCGCCCACGCACTTTTTGCCTGGCTGCTGCAAAGCAAGGCAGCAGTGGTGCAGGCATGGATTGCCGACGGTTTCCCGCTCGGCGTTGCGGCACTGCCGGCCAAGGACTTCCGGAAAGGGGCCCGCAAATCCGCCGGACCCGTCATTGCCGATGCGGGCCGCACGGAAATTGAGCCCGGTTCAACCACTGCCTATGTCATGAGGACAAAAGAGCGGCCGTCAGGCACCTTTTGAAACAAGGCAGCGGCGCCGAACCCTGGGTTCCAGCGCCGCTGCCTGCCTAAACATCATTTGGCATTACGGATTACTCGGTGGCTGCGAGCTGGCCGCAGGCCCCGTCAATTTCCTTGCCACGGGTGTCGCGCAGGGTGGTCGGCACGCCGTGTTCGATCAACGTGTCAATAAATTCGGCCATCACTGCCGGCTCCGAGGACGTCCAGATGGAGCCCGGGGTGGGGTTCAACGGGATGGGGTTCACATGGACCCAGCCGCGGCCGCGCTGGTTCAGTTTCTTGGCCAGCAGTTCCGCACGCCACGGGTGGTCGTTCATGTCCTTGATCAAGGCGTATTCAATGGAGACGCGGCGGCCCGTGACCTTGTAGTAGTTATAGGCGGCGTCGAGGACCTCGTCCACCTTCCACTTGTCGTTGACCGGGATGAGCTCGTCGCGAAGCTCGTCATCCGGGGCGTGGAGGGACAGTGCGAACGTGATGCCAAGACCCTCCTGCGCCAGCTTGTTGATGGCCGGCGCCAGACCCACGGTGGAAACTGTAATGCCGCGGGCGCTCATGCCCAGCCCCTCAGGAGCTTCAGCCACCATGCGGTGCACGGCATTCATGACGCGCTTGTAGTTCGCCAAGGGCTCACCCATGCCCATGAAGACGATGTTGGTGACGCGTTCGGCGTCGTGCCCGCCGTCACGGCGCAGATTCCCCAGCCCACCCTCGGCAATGACGCGGTTGGCTTGGACGATCTGGTCCAGGATCTCAGCCGTGGACATGTTGCGGGTCAACCCGGCCTGGCCGGTGGCACAGAAGGGGCAGTTCATCCCGCAACCGCACTGGCTCGATACGCACAGGGTCACCCGGCCCGGGTAGCGCATGAGGACTGATTCCACGAGGGAACCGTCAAAGAGGCGCCACAGGAACTTGATGGTGTCGCCATTGTCAGTGGTGAGCCGCTTGACCTCGGTCAGCAGCTTCGGGAACATGGTGTCCACAATTTCGGCGCGGCGGTCCTTGGGAAGGTCGCTCATCTGCTCGGGGTCGGTGGTGTAATGCTGGAAATAATGCACTGAGAGCTGCTTGGCGCGGAACGCCGGCAGGCCCATTTCCTTGAATTTCGCCTCCCGCTCGGGCAGCGTCAGATCGGCCAAGTGCACTGGCGGCTGTGAAACGCGCGGGGACTTGAACTGCAGCAGGGGACGACCCTCAGGGTTCTTGGCCTGGTCCCACCCCTCTGTGGCCGGCATGACCTGGGACCCACGACGCGCAGGACGCGTGCGCAAAGCCGCCGCTGGGGAGTCGACAGGGCTGGAGGTGTTTTGGGGAGGAGTCATCCTTTCCATTGTTCCCTACTTGAACCTGGAAGTCCCGTCCTGGCTGTGAAGATCACATTAATGATCAACAGGGGCGCTGGCGCGCTGGGGAAAGTCCACGTGTGCGGTGGCGCAGGGAAGCGCCCTCGCACACGTATGCTGCAGGGATGATCTCCTTGGTTGTTGCCGCAATTCTGGGTGGCGTTTATGTCTATCTGCGCCGCAGGGACCCCCGGATGCTCCGCAATGGAATTGTGCTCGTGGCTGCTGGCTGGTTCACCTTGCTGGGAGTCAGCGGAATTCTGGCCCAGTGGTTTCCTTGGACCGGCTGGATTGGAATTGGCGCCGTGGTGTTCTCGCCGCTGGCTGTGGTGGTGCTGGCAGGGTTTTTGATCAGCAATGGGGTCACGATGTTGCGCCGGGAAGGGCGCAGCCTGGGCAATCTGCTGGCCCTGCTGGCGGGTCTGGCCCTGCTGGGCCTGCCGGTGCTGGCCATGGTCCTGGTGGCCACCTTGAATCCTGTGGCAGTTGGCCTGGCAGCGTTGCTGTTTTTCGTGTGCAGTTATTTTGGCGTGGTGTTTGTGGTTTTTCTGGCCTACGCCGTGGCCTACGGGAAAATGCAGCACAGCAACAAGGCTGCCGCCATTGTGATCCTTGGTTCGCAAATCATCGATGGACAAGTGCCTCCCCTGCTGCGTTCCCGCCTGGACAAGGGATTGGAAATCTACTGGCAGGCAGAATCAACCACGCCGCCGCTGCTCATTCCCTCCGGTGGCCAGGGACCCGACGAATCACGGGCGGAAGGCGCCGTCATGGCTGACTACCTGATTGCCGCAGGAGCGCCGCCACATCACGTTGCAGCCGAGCAAAGGGCAGAAAACACCGTACAAAACCTGCAGTTCTCTGCCGCCGTGGCCCGCGACCATGGCCGCATGGGTCCTTTGCTGGTGGTCACCAACAACTACCACGTGCTGCGTGCGGCCCTGCTGTCCCGGAAGGTGGGGATCAACGCCGAAGTGGTGGGATCCTCCACGGCACGGTATTTTCTGCCCAGCGCCTTTCTACGCGAATTTGTGGCCATCCTGCAGGAGCACAAGGTCTTGCATGTGCTCCTGTGCGTGCCGTTCCTAGCCCTCACAGCATTGTTCACCGCCACCGTGGCCGGTGCAGGCTAGCCCCGGGGAATGTTGCGCAAATTGGAGCGGGCCATGCTCACAGCCTCGCCGGCTCCCTTGTTCAGCACAATTTTTGACATGGCAGTGGCAAAACCAAACACCTGCTCGCCCTTGATTTTGGGTGGAAGGGAAAGGGCTTGGGGGTCTGTGATGAGCTCCACCAAAGCCGGTCCGGGATGGGCAAAAGCGGCCCGGTAGGCGTCGGCAATGCGGGCCGGGTCGCTGACACGCACCGCGTGGAAGCCCATGGCGGCGGCAATGGCCGCGTAATTCACATCCGGCACATCCACGCCGAAGTCCTGCAGCCCTTCCACCAACATTTCCAGCTTCACCATGCCCAGGCTGGAATTGTTGAAAACCACCACCTTGACGGGCAGTTTCTGGGCAGCGGCCGTGATCAGCTCGCCCAGCAACATGGACAAGCCGCCGTCCCCGGAAACGGAAATGACCTGCCGCCCCGGGTGGGCTGCTTGGGCGCCAATGGCTTGCGGCAATGCATTGGCCATGGATCCGTGCAGGTAGGAGCCTATCAACCGCCGCGTGCCCAGTGGGTTGATGTAGCGGGCCGTCCAAACATTGCACATACCGGTGTCGGCGGTGAAAATGGCATCTTTTGCAGCAATTTCATCCAACAGTGATGCCGCATATTCGGGATGAATGGGCACCACCTTGTGGGCCTTGCGGGTATAGGCCCCCACGGCCTTGTTCATGAGCCTGTCATGCTTTTTCAGCATTTGATCCAAGAATTTGCTGCTCTTTTTGGCCTGCAGCAGCGGCATGAGCGCCTGCAGCGTCGGCAGCACGTCTCCATGCACCACCACATCCACATTCGTGCGCCGCCCCAGGTGCTCCGCAGCCCTGTCCACTTGGGCCGTGCGGGTATCGGGCAGGAACTGCTCATAGGGAAAGTCCGTGCCGAGCAGGATCAACAGTTCGGCGTCGGCAATGCCCTCGGCGGCGGCACCGTAGCCCAGGAGCCCTGTCATGCCAATGTCGTAGGGGTTGTCGTACTGGATGAAGTCTTTGCCGCGGAGGCTGTGGCCAATGGGGGCTTTTAGCAGTTGCGCCAAGGCAACGACCTCGTCGTGGGCGCCCTGCACCCCCACACCGGCAAAAATGGCCACCTTGTCCACACTATTGATTGCTTCGGCCAACGACGCCACGCTTTCGGCGGCAGGAACCACGGATGCAGGTAGGGAAGGCACCCATTGCGGCGTCGGGGCACTGGCGGGCAGGCTGGCAATGTCGCCGGGCAGGGTCACCACCGACACCCCGCCCAAGCCCACGGCGTGGGAAATGGCGCTGTGCATCACCCGGGGGGCTTGTTCAGCGGTGCTGACCATTTCCGAATACACGGAGCATTCGTTGAAAATCCTGTCAGGATGCGTCTCCTGAAAGAAGCCGCTGCCAATTTGCGCACTGGGGATATGGGAGGCGATGGCCAGCACGGGAGCGCCCGTTCGGTTGGCATCGTAGAGCCCATTCATCAAGTGCAGGTTTCCGGGGCCGCAGGAACCAGCGCAAACGGCAAGTTTGCCGGTCAATTGTGCTTCCGCGCCGGCCGCAAATGCGGCCGCCTCCTCATGCCTTACGTGGATCCAGTCGATCCCGCCCTTGGCGGATCCGCCCGTCTTCCGCACAGCGTCCACGAGCGGATTGAGGCTGTCACCCACAATTCCATAGATCCGCCGCACTCCGGCAGCCTGTAATTGTTCAATGAGTTGACTGGCAAGTTCCTTGGCCACGGCTGACCTCTCTGCAGGGGACGTTTCATCGGGTACTGGCCAATATAGCCGTCTTCGCCGGCGAAGCGGCGTCCCCCCGCCCGCAGATATTGCTCATATGAGAAAACCTGATTGCTCATTTGATACAGTGGGATAAGGATCACATAGTCTAAGGAGAGCAGCATGCTGCAACTCAATGCAGAAACCCTGAACCGCCTGCCCGCATCCGTCGCGTCTCCCAGCTACGATCGCAGCGCAGTAACCACGGGAATCGTCCACTTTGGCGTGGGCGGCTTTCACCGTGCGCACCAGGCAATGTATCTGGATCGGCTCATGAACGCCGGAAAAGCACTCGACTGGGGGATTTGCGGCGTCGGAGTACTGCCCTCTGACCAAAAGATGGCCAGTGTCATGGCTGAGCAGGACTGCCTGTACACCATGCTGTTGAAACACCCTGACGGCAGCCGCGAAGCGCGCGTGATTGGCTCCATGACGGAATACCTTTTTGCGCCGGCGGACCCGGAAGCTGTCATTGAAAAAATGGCTTCCCCTGCCACCCGCATCGTCTCCCTCACGGTGACTGAGGGCGGCTACAATTTCCACCACGTCACTGGAGAATTTGACGCCGAAAACCCGGACGTCATCCACGATCTAACCTCTGACGCGGTCCCGCGCACCACGTTCGGCCTGGTCACTGAGGCACTGGCCCGCCGCCGGAACCGCGGCATTGCACCCTTTACCGTCATGTCCTGTGACAACATTCAAGGCAATGGCGACGTCGCAAAAAAAATGTTCACGGCCTTCGCCGAGCTCCGGGAGCCCGCCCTAGCCACCTGGATGCGTGCCCATGTGCTGTTTCCGAACTCCATGGTGGACAGGATCACGCCCGTCACCACCGACGCTGACCGCAGCACCATCACCAAGGAATTTGGCCTAGTGGATCAATGGCCGGTGGTGTGTGAACCCTTCGAACAGTGGGTCCTCGAGGATCACTTTACGCTCGGCCGGCCAGCCCTCGAGGACGCCGGTGTGCAGCTCGTGGACGACGTCGAACCCTATGAACTTATGAAGCTGCGCCTGCTCAACGCCAGCCACCAGGCCCTGTGCTACTTCGGGACCTTGTCTGGTTACAGCTATGCCCACGAGGTCGCCCAGGATCAATTATTCGTGCAATTTCTGCTCGACTACATGGACCTTGAGGGCACTCCAGCGCTTTCGCCCCTTCCCGGCGTCGACCTGCCGCAGTACAAACGCACCCTGATTGAGCGTTTCGCCAATGAGCACGTCCGCGACACGCTTAGTCGCCTCTGCGCCGAGAGTTCGGACAGAATCCCCAAGTGGCTCATCCCGGTTGTCTGGATCAACTTAAAGAACGGCGGCGAAATATC
This sequence comes from Specibacter sp. NPDC057265, assembly GCF_042668835.1. Lineage (NCBI taxonomy): Bacteria > Bacillati > Actinomycetota > Actinomycetes > Micrococcales > Micrococcaceae > Specibacter > Specibacter sp. NPDC057265. The sequence goes on along the minus strand of NZ_JBHUYE010000015.1, from coordinate 30,696 downwards.
CCGGTCTGCCGGCATCGTTGCCTCTTGGGCCCGCTACGCGGAAGGGACGGATGAGACAGGCGCCCCCCTTACGGTGGTTGACCGGCTCAAAGAGCCGCTTATGGCTGCGGCGGCCATGCAGCGCGAGGACAAGCTGGCCTTCCTGCGCAACCGCGACGTCTTTGGCGAGCTGGTGGACAACGAGCGTTTCACCCAGGCCTACCTGCGCACTCTCGACACCCTGCACAGCCGAGGCGCCCGCGCGGCCGTGGCAGAACTGGTGGCAGCAGACCGGTAGGCGCCGCTTCGCTGATGACGTGGGACGTCAGCAGATCATCACTGGAAGCCGCTTCCGTGGCCGCGGGGATCCATCATGTCAGCAACTCTCTGTCAGCAACGCCCGGCGGAGCAGGTCGTTCCACTCAATACCAAAAACCGCCATCATCAATTCCCGCTGCCACTGCGTATAGGTGGCCTCCCCGGTGCGCTCGCATCGGAGCCACTTGCTTTTTGCCGTCAATTTCACGGCAGCTCCGATGCGCCACCACGCGACAGCCGCCGCCGGAGAAACCCGCCCTATTCGAAAATCCGGTTGCAGAATGCCCCGACCCGCCACTGCGGGGCGCAGCCTGGCCTTACCGGCAGATTCGCAACCCGTGTTCAAAACAGCCAACGCCCGCCGCGCGGGAGGCGGCACTGCACACCCGCCTGCCTGGTGCCTGGGCCCCGGGCAGGGACTGCTTAATTCAGCCGTGGCGGCAAAAGTGGGGCAGTTCGACCAATCCCGATCAGGCCGGAGCGCCAAAGCGTGGATATCCATCCCGACAGCTTCGGAACCCGCCCCCGTTCCAGGACAGCCCTGTTTGGAACGGTGGGAAAGTCCTTCCGCCGATGACATGGCAAGCTGCCAGGACCGCTCCGGAGCCTAGATCCCGTAGACGGCCTGACGCGCGGCCACGTAGCGTTGGCGTACCAGGGAACCCCAGTCTCCGTCGGGCAGGAAGGACTCCTCAATCCGCCGCCCCCATGGGGGAAGTTCGCCGCTTGCGGCCCAGGCGGCCTGCCGGGCAGCACCAAGTGCCACGTATTCACGCTGTTCCGGCACGTCAATGGGCACCCCAAACATGGTGGCAGCGGCCTCGCGCAGCGCCCGCGACTTTGCACCGCCGCCAATGAGCAGCACACGCTTCACGGGCAGCCCGAAGGAGGTCAGTGCGGCCAACGCGTCGGCCAGGGAATTGAGCACGGCAAGCACCGACGCCCGCGCCAAATTTTCCGGTGTCATATTTGCCCGGGTCATTCCCACCAAAGTACCGGTCGCGTCGGGCAGATTGGGGGTTCGTTCACCGTCGAGGTAGGGCAGCAGCGTCAGCCCGCCGGCATCTGCCGCGCCAGTGCGCGCAAGTCTGTCAAAGTCCGCCAAATCCACATTAAGCATGCTTGCACCGGCGGCCATGACGCGGGCGGCGTTAATGGTGGCCAGCAACGGCAGATGCCGACCGGTGGCGTCGGCAAAACCCGCCAGCTGCCCCGAGTCGTCATGTACGGGCGTTTCCGAGACGGTGAAGACGGTTCCCGAGGTGCCGATCGAGACCACCACTTCACCCGGAGCCAGCTCCAGGCCCAGTGCCGCGCCAGCATTGTCCCCCATGCCAGCCCCCACGACGGCGGCGCTTACACCCCAGCGCGGCAGCAGTTTGCCGGCGCTCGCGTTGGCAGCAAGCACCGGTGGCAGGGCGGGCACGGCCCCAAAGAACCGTTGCAACAGTTCGGGCCGGTACTCATTGCTCACCGGGTCAAAGTATGCGGTGCCGGAGGCGTCACTGCGATCGGTAGACCAGGACCCTGAAAGCTGCAGGTTCAACCAGTCGTGGGGCAGCCCAATGGTTTTCAGCATGGCCGCGGCATCCGGGCGCGAACGAGCCAACCAGGCCAGTTTCGTCAACGTGAAGGAGGCCACCGGGAGCACATTGACAGCGTCAACCCACACTTTGGCGCCAAGAGCATCGACCATGCGGGCGGCGTCGTCGGCGCTGCGCACATCGTTCCACAGCAGAGCATCATGGACCGGCTGGTCCGCCGCGTCCACACCCACCATGCCGTGCTGCTGGGCTGCGACGGCAACACCGGCAATTCGGTCTCCCATCGCCTCAATGCCTGCCTTTTCCCAGGCTTCAGCCAAGGCAGAGGTCCACCGGTGCGGATCAATTGACGTCCCGTCCGGATGGTTCGCCGAACCGGTGGAAATCAGCTCTCCCGTCGCCAAATCCACCGCCACCACCTTGCAGGACTGCGTGGAGGAGTCTATGCCCACCACCAGGGAGCCGGGAGTCAGGTTGACGGTCCCCGGCACGTGCCCCTGCCCGGCGCCGCTCATGCTGACACTCCCCGGCGGGCTGCGTGCCCCTGCAGTTCCAGGGCCAGTGCTTCATCCAATACCAATGTGTGCACAATTCCTGCGGCCATGCAGGCCCGGACGGCCTCGGCCCGTACCGCACCCTGGGCCACGGCGATGACCTGGGGCGTGCGCTGCAACTGCTTGAGCGTGACGGAGAGAATGCGGTCATCAAGTTCTGCAGGGACGGCTGTTCCGTCGACGGCAATCAGGCGTCCGGAGCATTCAGCCACGGCGCCCTTGCGGAGGCCGTCTTGGCGATCGGCGTTGTCCACACGGTCCCACACGGTGGAAAGATTGGGCGCCCACGCACCGATGGCCACGACTGCCAGGTCCAAGGAATCGGCCTTCCGCATGGCGTCGGCGATTTCGGGTTGGCGGCGCAGCCCGGCGGCGGTGGCGGCGCTGTCCACCACCAGGGGTGCCCACATGGGCCAAGTCAACCCGCCACCCACCCTGCCCAGACGCTGGATAAGTTCAAGCGGGTTCCCGGACCCCCCCGCCGCGGGCAGGGCACCGGCCAGCTGCACAATGTTGCATTTAGGCAGCGCTGAGACGTGCCGGGCGGCGAGGTCCAGAGTGCGGGACCACGAGATGCCAAGGGTCATGCCGGTGCGCGCTGCGGCCATGAGTTCATCAGCCACGGCGCGGGCCTGCAGGTCCCGCTGACGGAAGTCATCATCGAGGGTTTCGACAACCACCACCCGGTGCAGCCCGAGCGCGGCGGCGAGCGCCTGGGCGTCAACTTTCGCTTTGGCGCCGGGATGCCGGATCTCGATGCGGACAATGCCCTCGGCGCGTGCCTCATCAAGGAAACGGGCCACCTGAAATCGAGAGATTCCGTGCTCGGTGGCGATCTCCACCTTGGACTGATTGTCCATGTAATAGGCCTGCCCAATGCGGGCAAGCAATTCCTTGTGGGATATTTCCGGCACGGCGCATCCTCCTAAACTAAACATTTGAGCGTCTGCTCTTGCTCAAACGAGTATATATGACTAGAGTCACTTAACAAATGAGCGAGATCATGTTCTCAAACGAGCAACGAGATTGAGAGTGACCAATGAAGTTCCCACCCTTTAGGTCCGCGAAAGCCCAAGGGACCACAAGAGGCGCCAAAGCCTCCGCCTGGCTCGCCACGGCCGCTGCTGCCATCCTGGCCCTCGGTGGCTGCACCCCCGCCGGAGCTGGCCAGGACACCATCGTGGTGGCCATTGTGGCCAACCCGCAGATGAAGGACGCCATTTCCCTGCAGGATGATTTCAAAGCCCAGCACCCGGACATCAACGTCAAGTTCGTGACCCTTCCGGAAAACGAAGCCCGCGCCAAAATCACTGCCTCCGTCGCCACCGGCGGCGGCGAGTTCGACGTGGTTATGATCTCCAACTACGAGACTGAAATGTGGGCCGCGAACGGCTGGATCGAGAACCTCCAGCCCTTGGCAGATGCCACGGACGGTTACGACACGGACGACTTCATCCCCACCATCAAAGAGGCCCTGAGCTACGAGGGGAACCTGCACTCGGTGCCGTTCTACGGCGAATCGTCTTTTTTGGTCTACCGCGAGGATTTGTTCAAGGAAGCCGGGATCACCATGCCGGAGAACCCCACCTGGACCGAGATCGGCGAAATTGCCCGCAGGCTCAATGACCCGTCCAAGGATTTCGCCGGCATCTGCCTGCGCGGCCTGGCTGGCTGGGGCGAGGTCATGGCTCCACTGGGCACCGTCATCAACACCTACGGCGGCCAGTGGTTTGACACTGACTGGAATGCCAAGCTCGACACCCCCGAGGTCAAGGCCGCCGTCACCGACTACGTCGATCTGCTGCATGACGCCGGCCAGCCTGGAGCCGCAACCAGCGGTTACGGTGACTGCATCACCCGCTACAGCCAGGGCCAAGCGGCCATGTGGTACGACGCAACGGCCATGGTGTCCAGCATTGAAGACCCGTCATCTTCCCTGGTCGCAGGGAAGTCGGCGTACGCTCCGGCACCGGTGCAGAACACTGAATCCGCAGGTTGGTTGTACAGCTGGTCGCTGGCGATCCCGACCACCACCGAGCACAAGGATGCGGCCTGGGACTTCATCTCCTGGATGACCAACAAGGATTACATCGAGCTGGTGGGCAATCAGATCGGGTGGGAGCGCGTCCCTCCGGGCAGCCGCCAGTCCACCTACGAGATTCCCGAATATGCCGCCGTAGCCAAGGCCTACGCCAAGCCAACACTGGATGCCATGTACGGAGCCGAACAGACAAGCAGCATGGTCAACCCCGTACCGTACCCCGGCCTGCAGTTTGTGGCCATCCCCGAGTTCCAGGACCTTGGCACCCGTGTCAGCCAGCAAATCTCGGCAGCCATTGCCGGGCAAAAATCCGTGGACGAAGCACTTGAGCAGGCACAGCAGTACGCCGGCCGGGTGGCCGAGTCATACCAAGAGGGAGGCAAATAATGGCTACCACGCTGGTTGACAAGCACAACCTCAAACAGCACCACCGAGCCAACACCAAGGACGGCTCCGGCATGTCCAAGGCCGAAGGCTGGCGCCGCCGCGGGCCGCTCCTGCCGGCACTGATCTTCACCATTGTCATCACCCAATTGCCCTTCCTGGTGACCATTTGGTACTCGCTGCGCAACTGGAACCTGCTGCGCCCCGACGGCAACCAATTCATTGGGTTGCAAAATTATGTGGATATTTTCATGGATTCCACCTTTCGCAGTTCCGCGCTGAACAGCATTGCCATCACCCTGGGCTGCGTGTTCTTTGCCATGGTCCTGGGCATCATCTTCGCCCTCTTGCTGGACCGCAAATTCCGTGGCCAGGGCGTGGTGCGCACCATGCTCATCACCCCGTTCCTGATCATGCCCGTCGCCGGCGCCACGCTCTGGAGCATCTCCATGCTGAACCCCAGCTTCGGCTTGGTGAACTGGGTGATTTCGCTGGTGGGCATTCCACCTGTCGACTGGACGGCGTCGCACCCCGTGGTCTCGATCCTGATGGCCCTGGTGTGGCAGTGGACCCCCTTCACCATGTTGTTGGTGCTGGCGGGCCTGCAGTCGCAGCCAAAGGATGTGTTGGAGGCGGCGCAGATTGACGGTGCGGGCTGGACCAAGACCTTCCTCTGGGTCACACTGCCGCAACTTCGCCGTTACATTGAACTCGGCGTGCTGCTGGGCACCATCTATGTGGTGAACACTTTTGACCAGATCTATCTCATGACGGCCGGCGGGCCGGGCACCGCCAGCGCCAATCTGCCGTTTTACATCTACCAGCGGGCCTTCCTGGGCTTTGACATTGGGCAGGCGGCCGCCATGGGTGTTGTGGTGGTCATCGCGACCATCATCATCGCCACCTTCGCCCTCCGTCTGATCTTCCGCAGCTTCGACGCAAAGGACTAAGCCGTGACCACCACCATCATGTCCCCACCCGCCAAGTCCGCCGAGCGGAAGTCCCGCGAAGCACGACGCCGCATCACCGGTTCCAGCTTGACCACTGTTACGTGGTTGCTGGCGTTGATCTTCTTTGCTCCGGTGATCTGGCTTGTCATGACGGCCTTCAAGCCGGAATCCCTTGCTGCATCCAACCCGCCGGTATTTTTCTTTGCACCTACCCTGGAGCAGTTCGAAGCGGTGTTGGGCAACGGCGCAGGAGCATACTTCCTGAACTCGCTGATCGCCACGGGGCTCTCAACCGTCCTGGTCATCGTGCTGGCGGTCCCTGCCGCCTATGCCGTGAGCATCCGGCCGGTGAAGAAGACGCAGGATGTGCTGTTCTTCTTCATCTCCACGAAAATGCTGCCCGTGGTGGCTGTCATCATGCCCATCTACGTGATCGCCGGCCAGATCAAGGTCCTGGACAACATTGGCACGCTTGTGATCCTCTACACGTCCATGAACCTGCCTATTGCCGTGTGGATGATGCGGTCCTTCTTCCAAGAGGTCCCCGCCGAGGTGTTGGAGGCCGCGTCCATGGACGGTGCCGGTCTGCTTAAAACCCTGCGCACCATCCTCATCCCCATGGTGACCCCCGGACTTGCCGCTACGGCCTTGATCTGCGTCATCTTTGCTTGGAATGAATTCTTCTTCGCTTTGAACCTTACAGCCGCCGATGCAGCGACGGTTCCGGTCTTCCTGGTCTCCCAGATGACCAGTGAGGGTTTGTTCCTGGCCAAACTGTCCGCCGCATCGGTGCTCGCCTCGCTGCCGGTGGTCATTGCCGGCTGGGTGGCGCAGAAGCAATTGGTCCGTGGACTGTCGATGGGTGCGGTGAAATAAAAACATGGCCACTCGATATGCTCCGGAAACCGGCCTGCCGGATTCCATGACAGTCTCCGTGCTGGTCCGCCAAGGTGAGCTGCGCACCGAGCACCGCCCCGTTCCTGCACCAGGTCCGGGCGAGGTGCTCGTGCGGATCACCTCCGTGGGCGTATGTGGATCGGATACCCACTATTACCAGGAGGGCCGGATCGGCCCCTATGTAGTTGATTCACCGTTGGTTTTGGGACACGAACCAGCTGGCGTCATTGCCGCACTTGGCGAGGGCGTCAGCGACCGTAAGGTGGGCCAGCGTGTGTCATTGGAGCCTGGCGTTCCGGATCCGCTTTCCGAGCAGACCCTGGCCGGTTGCTACAACTTGGATCCCGGCGTGCGTTTTTTCGCCACACCTCCCATTGACGGAGTGTTCAGTGAATTTGCTGTGCATCCGGCGGCGTTTTGCCACCCGGTGCCAGATTCCGTCTCTGACGATGCCGCAGCACTGTTGGAACCGCTGAGCGTGGCCCTGGCAGCCAGGGCCGCAGCTCGGATTCAAATTGGCGATAGGGTGCTGGTGGCCGGGGCGGGCCCCATTGGGCTGCTCGTTTCCAAGGTCGCGCAGCTTGCCGGCGCCAGCGTCACCTTGACGGATGTTCGGGCCGATAGACTGCTCGGCGCCAAAGCATACGGCGCAGCACATACCTTCACTGCAGGTGAACAGCCACCGGTGGCGCCGGAATTCAATGCTTTCATTGATGCCAGCGGCGCCGAACGTGCCATCTTGGGCGGGCTGGCACGGCTGGCCCCCCGCGGGCGGTGCGTGCTGGTGGGCATGGGAGCCGACACCATTGCTTTGCCGGTGCCGCTGGTGCAGGGACGTGAACTGGTGATTACCGGAACATTCCGCTACGCGAATACTTGGCCAACCGCCATTGCGCTGGCAGCCTCAGGGCAAATAGATTTGGACGCCTTGGTCACCTCGACCCATGGCTTGACGGATGTCGAATCCGCCCTCACGGCGGCTTCGACACCGGGGGCGTTGAAGGCCATGGTTCATCCCTGAGGCAACACTTCTCAAGGTGGCAGGCGCCAACGTGGGGGAACGCCGGCGTCAGCCGCCGGCGACGGATTGAATGATCATGAGTTCCTGACCCGCCACCACCTTTGACTGCAAGCCGGCGCCGCGCCGCACGTCATCACCGTCCACGTAAATATTGACGTAACGGCGCAGCGTGCCCGTCTCATCCCTCAACCGGCGGTCAAAGACCGGAAACTCCAGTGCTATGGCGTCCAACAGTTCCTGCACCGATGCGCCCTCCCCCACGTCCAGCTGCAAATTTCCGCACCCGCCCACCAGGGGCTGCAGGAGTCTGGGTACCAGGACCGTCACTTCCGGTTCCATGGTCACTGCCCAAGGAGTGCGGCACGAACACATAAAACGTCCGGCAAATGGTTCAGGACCTCGGTGAAATGTTCCCCCTCATCGGCACTGGCGTACACGGAGCCGCCGCGTGTGCCAAAGTACACGCCCACGGGTTCGGCGGTGTCCACCCCGGCCGCATCACGCAGCACCACGTTGTACTCGGGGTCTTTGAGTCCGTCAGCCAAGCGCGTCCACGTGGTTCCGGCGTCGTCGGTGCGGTGGACAGCCAGGTGGCCCTCGGGTGGGATCCTCTCAACGTCGGCCTTGATGGGGATGACCCAGGCCGTACCCGGGCGGTGGGGATGTGTCAGCATGGTGAAACCAAAATCCGTGGGCAGGCCCCCGGCAATGGACTCCCAGCTGTCGCCACCGTTGCTGGTGCGGTAGACGCCGTGGTGATTTTGCGCGAACAAAGTGGCTGAATTGTTCGCATCCCGGGCAATTTTATGCACGCATTGACCGAATTCGGGCTGCGGGTCAGGCATGAAGGGGGCGGAAATTCCCTGATTTCTCGGCTGCCATGAAGCCCCGGCATCAGTGCTGCGGTAGACCCCGCCTGTGCTCATGGCCACGTGGATGGTCTCATTGTCAGGACTCGGAAGAACAGTATGCACCGCGGCGCCGCCATACCCGGCACCCCATTCGCTGCGGTGCGGGTGGTCCCACAGGCCACGGTTGAGTTCAAAGTGGGCGCCGCCGTCGGTGGATTTCCACACTGAGATGGGCTCGCAGCCAGCCCAGACGACCCCTGGGCGGTGGGCTGCATCGGGATGGATTTGCCAGATGCGTTCCACGGCCGCATCAGTGTCGGCCGGGAAGACGATGGCCCCTTCGTCCGGTTCCTGCCAAGTCACGCCCAAGTCATCGGAATGCACCACGGTGGGCCCCCAGTGTTCACTGCGCAGACCCAACAGGATGCGGGTCCGGCCCCCTCTGGTGTCAATGGCAATGCTGGGTATTTCCTGCATGAGAAAGTGCGGACCGGTGAAGGTATAGCTTCTCCGGTCACTGCTGGTGCCAAGCCACAATCCCTTCTTGGTGCCCACCGCCAGTAGATGAGTGTGGGGCGGGACAGGAGTCGGCTCAGCCATGCTGTTCATGGTTAAAGTCGACCACTGCTGCTGAGGCGCAGCAAGGGATACCGGCTGGTAATATGCAACTCCATCCCTCCTTTCATCCACCGCGCATCTCCCCTCCTTTCGCGTACGTCCGGACATGCGCGAAAGGAGGGGAGATGCGCGGACAGCAAAGCCACCCCGAATCCCCTCCTTGATTGATACCCCACGGGGGTATAACATTGACCCCTGCACCCAGATATCAGCCGTCAACATGGCCCGCACGCCGTCAGCATCGGACCACACAAGGAGCTAATCCCATGAATACCACCATTGACGTATCAGGCATGAGCTGTGGCCACTGCATCAACGTCGTCACCGAAGAACTGACGGCAATTGCGGGCGTAAGGGAGGTGGCAGTGGACCTCAATTCCGGCGGCAGTTCCCGCGTCACCATCACCTCGGAGTTGCCCCTGGACCCGAGGGAGATCTCCGAAGCTGTTACTGAGGCCGGATACCTCGTCGTTGCCAATGAGGCCTAAAAAGGCCCAACGTTCCCATTGGCAGGGAGCGCCTGGGAAATTTTTCCTCCACCGCAATATCCGGATTCCGCATGGCCCAGACCGAGACTGCAGGTGTAAGCTGCACCAAGCCGGCGAGCGCGGTATGACCACCATTTCGGTTCCGCTGGCGCCAGGACCCGCCGCTACGGCTGCGGCGTTTTGGCCGGCAGTGAAGCACCCGCGTCCGGCAGGGCCCCGTCAAGTGGCACCGGGTAGCCCGGGCCGCGGACGGGATAGCCGCGCAGGTCATCCAGACGCACCAGAACCACACCGCCCATGATGCACAGTCCACCCAAAAGCTGAATGATCCGAGGCAGTTCCCCCAGCAGGATCCACGCCCAAAGCACGGCAAAGAGCACCTCAAAGAGGGCCACGAAGGAAGCCACCTTGGATCCCAGTCCGCGGGTGGCAATGATTCCCACCACGTATGCAAAGACGGTGGTGATGAGCACCAGTCCCAGCACAGGCACCAACCAGTGGACCTCGATTCCGGCAAAGACGGGGTTGTTGAAGTTAAAGGCCATGGGCAGCATCCCGGTGGCGCCCAGTCCCACAATCATCACTGCCCCCACGGTCATCCCGCCACCTGCCATGAGCAGCGGGGGGACGTTGTCATTGGCGCGGGCCGACATGACAAAGTACACGGCCGAGCACACGGCCGCGGCCAGCCCCCACAAAATTCCCACCACATTGATTTGTTCGCTGCCGGCAAGGTCAAGCACCAGCACCAGCCCTGTCATGGCACTGATGGCGCCAATAATGGTGGGCAGCCGTGGCCGCTGCCGGGTCGATGCCCAGGCCCAGGCCACCAGCAGCACCGGGGACAGGTACTCCAGCAGCAGGGCCACCCCCACGGACAGGTATTGGACGGCATTGAAATAGAACAGCTGGCACAAGGCAATGGGGACGACGCCATAAATGACTATGCGCGGCAGCGAGCTCTTGACGGCATTCCAGTTCCGCACCAGGGAAACCACCACCGGGACGGCCAGAACCAGCGCGGCTCCGCCAATGCGCACAGCCACCGCGGCCCCTGGAGACCAACCCACATCAAAGAGGGATTTGGCAAAGGACCCCGAGAGCGCGAAGGCTGCCGCCGAGACAAAAGCCAGCAGCAGGGCAGGCGAGGCCAGTGGACGTGGGGTCAGGCGCGGCAAGGAGCTCAAGGCAGTTCCGTAGTGTCAGGAGTGAAGGAAGTTATACTCATGACATTAGGTCCACCAAACGTCAGGAGTCAACATGGTCTTTAGTCATGACACGGAAGTGGCCCTCGTATCTGCCGTGAACTTGATCAATACGGCCCCGAGTTCCCTGACCACAGCGGGAACTCCGCAGGGGCAGGACTCGCTGGAGACCCTTCCCCACCTGGATGACTTTGTGCAGCGCGAGCAATATTCCGGCCTGCGGGCCCACAACCGGGAGGAATTGGTGGCCGTGCGGGTGATGCGGGATGAATTGCGTTCCATGTTCACCGCCCCGGAGGATGACGCCGTGGCCCAGGTCAATGCCTTGCTGTCCCGGGCCACGGCAGTACCCCAGCTGGTCAAACACGATCACTGGGATTGGCATCTGCACGCCACTGCCCCTGCCGCGCCCCTGGCCCTGCGCATTGGCGTGGAGGCTGCCATGGCCTTGGCGGACGTCATCCGCAGCAAGGAATTGGAGCGCTTGAAGGTCTGTGACGCCCCCGATTGTTGCGCTTTGGTCTTGGACCTGTCCAGGAACCGGTCGCGCCGCTACTGCGACACCGGCAATTGCGGCAACCGCGCCCACGTGGCAGCCTACCGCCGCCGCAAATCCAGGGCCACACCGCCCGTCACGGACATCCCAGTGGGCAGGGGCACATAAAAGCCACGGTCTGCCCAAGTGCTGCAGACCGTGGCTGAAGGGACGCAAGCCCAGGCAACTACTTCATGGTTCCCGCCGAGACCGAGCCCTGAAGCTGGCGCTGGAACAGGATGTACATGATCAGCACGGGCACCACCACAATGATGGCGGCGGCGAACAGGGCCCCGAAGTCCACCGCGTAGCCCATCTGACCGGCATAGGCGGCAATGCCTTGGGAGAGCACATAATTTTCGCGTTTGGTGTTGATGGCAACGGGAATCAAGTACTGGTTCCACAGGCCGAGGAAGTTGAAAATGGCCACTGAGGCCATGCCCGGTTTGGCCATTGGCAACATGACCTGGAAAAAGGTGCGCCATTCACCCGCACCGTCAATTTGCGCCGCCTCGGCAATTTCGCCCGGCAACGCTTTAAAGAAGGAGAAGAGGAAGAACACCGTGAAGGGCAACGCGAAGGCCACGTAGACAATGATCAGCCCAGGCAGGGTGTTCAACAGCCCCAGGTTCTTCAAGATGAAGAACAACGGGACAATGGCCAGGAAAATGGGGAACGTCAAACCTGCAAGCATCAGGTAGTACACGGCGCGTGAACCCGGGAATACATAGCGGGCCAGGACATAGGCACACATGGCGCCCAGCACCATCACGATGACCAAGGCGGAACCCACCACAATGACCGTATTGAAGAAGTAGGTGCCAATGCCCGCCGTGTTCCAGGCATTGATGTAATTGACGAACTTCCAATCCTGCGGAAGCGCGAAGGGTGAGGCAAAGATTTCCGAGGTGGTCTTGAAGGACGACAGCAACGTCCATCCCAGCGGAATCAGCACCATCAGGGCCCAGAGGGTGAGCATGGTGTGCGAGACCCCTGCCACCGCCCTGTCACCCTTGGTGTCCTTGGGCTTGCGTTGAACATGCACATGCGCGGCTGGCCGCTTAAGAAGATTTACAGACATTATTCAGACACATCCTTGCTGCCGCCGGTCCACTTGTTGACAGCGAAAACCAGCGCCGAGAAAATAAGGGTAATTACGGCCAGAACCACACCCATGGCACAGGCAAGGCCGAACTGCCCTTTGGCGAAGGCGGTGCTGAAAAGTTTTTGGGACATCACCAGGGTGGAGTTGCCAGGACCGCCGGTGGAGTTCAGGACGGACATGTACACAAAGGCATCGAGTGCCAAAATGCCCATGTAGACGTAGGCCGTCTGGATGTTGTCACGGATCAGCGGGATGGTGATGCTGACAGCGGTTCGCAGGCGGCCGGCCCCATCAATGCGTGCGGCTTCATATGTTTCCGCCGGGATGCCCTTGATGGCCGCAATGAACAAAATCATGTAAAAGCCCACAAAACCCCACACTATGACCACCATGGAGGCAATCATGGCCGTGCGGGAGTCCCCCAGCCAGGCAAAATCAGCCACGGCATCAATGCCGATGCTGGTCAGGATGCCATTGAGCAGCCCGTTGCCGGGGTTGTAGATCTGGGACCAAATGATGCCAATGACCACAGCGGGGACCACATAGGGGAAGAAGGAAATGACACGGTAGAACCCGGCGCCCTTCAGACCGCTGATTTGTCCGCGGCTGCTGCCGCCAATGGTGACCAAAGTCGCCAGGATCAAGGACAGGATTACTGTAATGACGGGCAGGAAGATCGCCAGGACAATCGAGTTCCGCACTGAAATCATGAAAATGTCGTCATTGAAGAGCTTGACGAAGTTTTCGAAGCCTATGAACGGCATGTTGTTGTCGAAGCCGCTCCAGCTGGTCATGGAGTAATACACCGCCTGGACAAAAGGCGAGATTACAAAGACCAGATAGATCGCCAGAGGCAGTCCCAAAAAGACCGCCATGAAGCTGACCTTGTCGAATGTCAGTTTTTTCCGGCGCCGCCGGACAGTGGCGACAACGCCACTGTCCGGCCGCACGCGGGTTGGGGCTGGTATCACTTCACTTCAATCTTCTTGACGGAGGAATCGTTGGCCACCTTGTCCGTGATGCTTTGCAGTGCCTTGGTGAGGCCGGCGACGTCGAGCTTGCCGTCCAGGAACTCGTTCCACGGCACCAACATGTCGCCGTTCATGCCGTAGGTGTCAACAAAGTTCCAGGTAAAGATGTCCTTGCCGGCCACTTCCAGCATGCTGGTTTGGGAAACCAGTGCGGTGGAACCAAAGCCGTCGGCGGGAACCGTGCCCTTGACCACCGTGGGGGCCAGTTTTTCCTTGGCGAAGTTGCTGGCGGCTTCCTTGGAGAGCATGGTGCGCAGCAGCTCCTTGCCGGCTGCCACATTGGCGCCATCGGAGGGAACCATAAAGGGCTCGCCGCCGGCGGAACGGACGCCCGTCTGGGCGATCTTGGGGCTGGCCGAAACGACGGGCACGGGTGCGCCGGTCATTTCAAAGCCTGCCTTGGTCTGGTCCTTCATTTCATTTTCAATCCATGAACCGGAGGGGTAAAGCAGCGCTTCCTGGCCGTTGCTCCACTGTGCCTGGGCAGCCGTGAAGGCTGTTCCTGCGCCACCGGGCTTGAACATGCCAGCCTTGACGATCTTTTCCATGGCGGTGAACACGCTCTGTACCGCAGGCATGGACCAGCAGTCGGGCTTGAGGTTCTCCAGCGACAGGCGGACCTCGTCGCCGCCTTCCTTGATGGCTGATTCAATGGCCATGGTCTGGTAGTACGTGGCCGCTTCCTTGCCCCAGACAAAGAGGAACTTGCCCTTTTCCTTGGCCTTGACGCCAAGGTCGTAGGCTTCGTCCCAAGTGGTGGGCACTGTCCAGCCATTTTCCTTGAACAGGCTGGCGGAGTACCACCAGGAATAAATGGTCAGCACGTAGTTGATCGCTGCCAGCTTGCCGTCGAAGGTGCCCGGAGCCAGGACGCCGTCGAATAGGGTGTCCGCAATCTTGGTGCCTTCGAGGTTGTTGGCGTCAATGACCGCCTGCAGATCCTCAAGCTGATCCAAAATGGTGCTGAAGCCAATGGACTTGGCACCTGAGTTGTCAATCAGGTCCGGCGGGTTGCCACCCACGAAGCGGGGCTGGAGCTCCTGCGCAATGTCGGTGGAGGGATTGATGCTTATTTCCAGCTCGGGGAAGTTCTTCTTGACAATGTCGCCGGCAAATTCAACATAGTCAATGCCGTAACCGCCCTTGAAGATGACGGCGTCAAGCTTGCCCGTGCTGGCGAGACCAAACGGGTTCTTGGTGGGATCAACCTCACCGGCCGGAGCGGACTCGCCGGAGTCGGAGGAACCGCCGGCACAGGAAGCCAAAGCTCCGCCCAAGGGCAAGAGCACGGCGGCGGCCAGGGCGCCGCGGAGGAATCCACGACGCTGCAGTGGTTTATTTTGAATACTCATTTGATGTACTGCCTTCCATTGATGGTACGAGTGCTATCCGGTCCCGGTTTGCACCCTTCGGTACGTCACCTGCATTGCTTTCATTCGGCTTCACTGGCGTGCATGACAACGGCGTCACGCATCGCGCCTGAGGCGGCCAAGGTACTGGCCCACCAGGGCTGTGTTGTGTTCGTCCCCGCCCGGGATATTTGCCGAAACATAAATGGGCGGTTGCTTCCCCGCACGGGTCAAGCTGTGGACCGTCTCAATGGTCAGCAGCTGCGCAATATAGGCAGCTGTAATGGAGGAGACGGCACCAACACCTCCTCCGCCGGAAACTTCAAGGGTGGTGTCACCAAAGGGAGCTCTGTTATCGATAACAATGTCGGCAAGTTCGCTTAGCCGCTTGCCGCAGGGATGCTTGGGTTCCACGGCATTGGTGTGCTCGAGACTGGTTACGGCAATGACAGTATGTCCACGTTCCTTGGCAGCCAGCGCCAGACCCACAATTGAACCATTGACTCCAGAGTTGGACGCGATCAGGAAAATATCCCGCGGATCCACCAGGGAAAGATTGAACAGTTCCTCCGCAACCCCCAGATCCCGCTCCAGAACCGAGCCGTCCAGGGAGTCAAGCTCCGCCACCTCGCGCCCGCCGTGAAGGACCAGATCGCGCAGGGCAATCTTGCTGGTGGGGATGAGCCCCCCTGCCCGGCCGGCAATTTCCATGGCAAAGGCCTCGGAATGGCCCGTGCCAAAGGCCTGGATGACCCCGCCGTTTGCCAGTGTGGCCACCAGGGCATCCACCGCCCCGGCCAAACCACCCTCGCGGGCCCACGCAGTGATGGCATCCAAGCGGGTGGAAACTTCATCACTAAAGGAAACTAGATAGTCACTGATGGCCTTCATCCTTTCCAGCAGAACGTGCTCCCCGCCGGGCGCCCAATTCCAAGCGCGCAGCCCGTGTGGGGCGGCGGTGTGGTGAAACGGCCATTGCCGAGGCGGCCAGTTTTGACGTGGTTTGGGCAAAATTGACCTGGGCCACCAAAAGGTAGATCAAATCCAGGACCAACAGCTGCACATGCTTGGCGGACAAGTCGTCGGGCTGCAGGAACTGTTCATGCACAGAGGTGATGATTGCCTCATCCGCGCTCTCAGCCAATGGCGAGCCGGGATTGTTGCTCAACGCCACCGTCAAGGCCCCGGCCTCGCCCGCTTCGCGGAGCATCTGCAGCGTCTCCTCCGTACGCCCGGTGTTTGAAATGCCAATGGCCACCGAGTTCACGTCTTGAATGGCGGCGCTGGTCAATCCATCGTGGACCTCCGACCAATGGTGCGCGTTGATGCCGATCCGGTATAAACGTGACTGCAGCTCCTTCGCCATTACGGCGCTGCCGCCAATGCCATAAATATCCACATGCGAACTCATGGCAATGCGGCGGGCAATTTTATTCATCAACGCCAAATCCATTACCGCCGCCGTTTCCTCCAGCGAGCGCGTATGCGCGTTTACCAGGGTGCTGAGCACATCCCGCGGCGAGTCATCCGGGCCAAAGGCCCGGCCAATGTCAGCCTTCCAGGACTCCCGGGCGTCGCTTCGGCCCATGTCCGATGCAATGCTGACCCGGAAGGGGACATAACCGGCGTAACCCAATAAACGGCAAAAGCGCGTCACGGTGGCGGGCGACGTTTTGGTTTGCTCCGCCAGCTCCATGATGGAAAGTTCCAGCGGAGCCTGCGGATGCTGCAGGAGAAAGGAACCAATCTTTGCCATGGCGGCTGGCATATCAGGTAGTTTTGCCTGAATGCGGTTCACGACACCGGAGGCTGCAGTGGCCACAGTGGGTGAGGTGAAGGCTGACATGTGAAAATCCATTTCTTTCGCTTGCTGACACAATGAAAACTATTCTCACCACGAATGTAAGTCAAGTCACACTCAGACACGGAATGATAACGATGCCAAATTTACTTGCCCTCGACGCCGGCGGCACCTCCACCAGGGCAGTGCTTTTGACCCCTTCGGGACAGTGCCTGGGATACGGCACGGCGGGCGGCGGAAACCCGGTCTCGCGGGGATTATCCCCGGCTCTGCAGGCACTTTCGGCTGCTTCACGACAGGCTCTGGGGGGTCGGGTGGAGCCTCTCGGCCAGGTGCTGGTGGCCATGGCCGGCGCGTCCGTGGAGATGCCACTGGAACTGCTCCATGACAGCTTCGCCGCCTTTGGTCTCAGTGGAAAAGTGCTGATTGAATCTGATTTATTAGCTACCTTTTACTCCGGAACTTTTCATGATTCCGGTCACGCTTTGATAGCCGGCACCGGAGCCGTGGGTGCACGGGTTGCGCAGGGTCGGCTATTTTCGGTGGCGGACGGAATGGGGTGGCTGCTCGGCGATGCCGGTTCCGGTTTTTGGCTGGGACGCGAGGTGGCTCAAGCCGTGGGTGCGGCTCTGGACGGCAGGGGCCCGGCCACCGCATTGACGGCCCCGCTTCTGGCCGAACTGGGCATCGCTGCTGAAGGGCAGGCTGATCACATTCAGGGCCGGCTTCGCGCGCAGCAGCAATTGATCACCAAAGTGTATGAACGCAGCGCCATTGAACTGTCCCGCTTTGCGCCGCTGGTGTTTGCCGCATCCGGCGATCGCGTGGCCCAAGGCATTATTGACCGTGCCGGCGCCGCCCTGGCCCAAACATTGTTGGCAACTGCAGCCAGTTCACCAAAGGGGGACATGGACGCCGTAACTGCAATTATGTCCGGGCCGCTCATATTCGGCGGAAGCGTCCTGACAAAGGGAGTGTCCGTGGCCGCGGCCGTCACCGGGCGCCTGAGGGCTCGAGACGGAACCGTGGCACGCCCCGTTCTGGTGGCGGATGGGGCGGTGGGAGCTGCGGTCATGGCACTGAAGCGCAGTGGCATTGACGTTGACGCCAAGGTCTTTGCCCGCATTCAGCACAGCCTGGCCCTGTTGAGATAAGCCGGGCCGGGCGTTGGCGGGGCTTGCCCGGATTACTCGCCCCGGGGGTCCTTCTCTGCCGGGTTGGCCCGCTTCAAATGGGCAAGCCTGTCTGCTGACTTGCGGTTAACGCCTGAACCTTCGCTGAGGTAGGCGTCATTTTCCTTGTGTCCCATGACCAGCAGGGAGGCAATGAGCAGCGTGGCAATGAAGGCAATTCCAAAGGCAATGCCTGCCAGATCCCACCGCAGGCCATTTTCGGTCCCACCGGCTGTTACCACCAGGGTGACCAAACCAGCTACTGCACCCAGCGCCGCGGAGAAGCTGAGCGGAAACTTGATGGAAGCTCCCGGGTTTTGTTTTGGGTCCTGCGGCTCTACGTTGCCCACCATTGGTCCTTTAGCTTGTCCGGCATCTTGCTTTTTCTACATGAGGTAGAACATACACTGTCCAGTTTACCGTTTTTTGTTGGCACTGCCGCTATGCCGCAGTGTGAGGGCGGACAAGGCCCACAGCGCACCGGACATGATGGCGCCACCGCCGGCGACGCCAAGAAGGCCGTGCGGGCCCGTGGCAATAAAGAAGGGCAACAGGATCCCGGTCCCCAGACCCAGGGCAGCGGAGATCATCCAGTCACCCTTGAGGGCGTGCGCGCGCCCGGTCTTCGCCGTCCGCAGCGAGGCAATTAATTCAGCAGCCCCCAGGGCCGCCAGTGCTGCACCGCCGAGCCATGCGGCAACGGCGGCACTGGCGGAGATTGCCACCACCACGGCCGCAACAGCCAGGAATCCGGCAGCACCGAGCAACGGCAATCCCCGGGTGTCCCCCCGCGCCAGGCCCAAGGCGCGGATGGTCCAATATTGAATGCCCGCCAGCGCCAGCAAATAGCTGGTCAGGCAAACGCACAAGCCGACAACCCCGGGTGTGGTCCAAAAAACCGTGACCATGCCGAAGGCCAAGGTGACCAGCGCGCGCAGCAACAAAGGCTGCCACAGCGGCGTGCTGCCGGACGCGGAGATGGAGACGTCGGCTGGTTGGGGATAGGCAGTTTCACTCACCCATCAAGTCTAGCGGCGGCTGGCTGAGACGCCGACCTGCATCCACTTGTCAGTGCGTGCCCGCACTCCCAAAGTCAGGGCGCGGGCACCCATGTAGCCAATGCTGAAGGCCGCCCAGAGCCAAAACAGCGCAACCGTCATGTCTGTGAAGTCTGATGCATGGACCCAAAGCAGCAGGGGCAGATAAAAGATCAGGTTGGCCATTCCGGCCAATGCCAAATAACGTCCGTCTCCTGCACCAATGAGCACTCCGTCCAGTACAAACACGTACCCGGCCAGGGGCTGGCCCACTGCCATGACCAGCAGGGCCACCGTCAAGACAGTGTGGACTTGCTGGTCACTGGTAAATATCCACCCGGCCTTGCCCGAAAAGGCGGCCAACGCCAGACCCGTCAAAACGCCAAAGCACAAGCCCCACCTGGTCATGGTCCGCGTCAAGATCCGGACCTGAGCCACATTTGCCGCTCCCAATTCCTTCCCAATGAGGGCTTGGGCTGCAATGGCCAGGGCATCCAGGGCAAAGGCGAAGAAGGTGAAAATTGTCATGGCCAGCTGATGTGCCGCCAAATTGTTCTGACCCTGGGCGGTGGCCACAATGATGGTGGCAAGAATCGCCAGACGCAAGGAGACGGTTCTGAGCATGAGCCAGCTGCCCACGCTTGATACCTTTTGGATGCCCCGCCAATCGGGACGAAGCGGCACATGCTGGTGCCGCGCGGCCTTCACCACAATGATGAGATAGACAACAGCCATCCCCCATTGGGCAATGACGGTCCCCAGCGCCGCGCCCCCTACGGACATGTGCAAGCCATAAACCAGCACAAAGTTCAGGACAACGTTCACACCAAAACCCGCAGTGGCCACCAGCAAGGGCGTTTTGGTGTCCTGCAAGCCACGGAGCACGCCGGTCGCAGCCAGGACCAAGAGCATGGCGGGAAGCCCTGCCAGGCTGACAATGAGGTATTCCTGAGCGTAGACAAGCACTTGACCGCTGGCCCCCATGGCGCGCAGCAGCGCTTCGCTTGCAAAGACGCCACAGCCTGCCAGGGCAATGCCGAGGATGGCAGCCAACCACAGTCCATCCCGCCCCACCGCCAAAGCCTGCGCATGGCGTCCCGCTCCAAGCAGACGTGCAACGGCAGGGGTTGTGGAATATGCCAGAAAGACCATCAATCCCACCACAGTCTGCAGGATCGTTGCGGCCAGCCCTACCCCGGCCAGCTGTGGGACACCCAAATGACCGACTATGGCTGAATCGGCCAGAAGGAACAGCGGCTCGGCAATCAAGGCACCGAAGGCCGGCACCGCCAGGGCGCTGATCTGGCGCGCTGTGGTTCGGCCACTCCCAAGCGATGGCGCGGCGGGCTTCATGGCCTGCTTCCCTTAGTAGCCGCCACCTGAATCCGTGGCCATGTTGGCAAAACGCGAGTAGTGTCCCTGGAACCCCAGCACAATGGTTTTGGTCGGGCCATTTCGGTGCTTGGCCACAATGACATCCGCTTCACCGGCACGGGCTGATTCCTTGTCATAAATGTCTTCACGGTGCAGCAGGATCACCATGTCGGCGTCCTGCTCAATGGAACCGGATTCACGCAAATCCGAAACCATGGGTTTTTTGTCGGTGCGCTGCTCTGAACCACGGTTCAGCTGGGACAGCGCCACCACGGGCACCTGGAGTTCCTTGGCCAAAAGTTTCAGCGCACGGGAGAATTCCGAGACTTCCTGCTGGCGGGACTCCACGCGTTTTCCTGAAGACATGAGCTGGAGGTAGTCCAGAATCACCAGCTTCAAATCATGCTGCTGCTTCAGTCGCCGGCATTTGGCCCGAATTTCCATCAGTGACATGTTGGGCGAATCATCAATGAAGAGCGGCGCCTCGTTCATTCTGCCCATGGTGGTGGCAATTTTGGACCACTGGTCGTCCTTCACGGTCCCCTTGCGCAGGTCCTGGAGGCTGATGGTGGCTTCGGCTGACAGCAGGCGCATGGCAATTTCATTGCGCCCCATTTCCAGGGAAAAAACCACAGTGGCCATATTGTGGTCGATGGCCGCCGACCGGGCCCAGTCCAGCGCGAAGGTCGATTTACCAACTGCAGGGCGCGCGGCAATGACTATCATTTGTCCCGGGTGCAGTCCGTTGGTCAAGTCATCAAATTCATAAAATCCGGTGGGCACGCCTGTCATGCCCTCGCCCTTGTGGCCCGAGGCCTCAATTTCATCGACGGTGGATTCCATGACGTCCTTCAAAAGGACATAGTCTTCGGTGCTGCGGCGCTCTGCGACCGCGAAAATTTCGGCCTGCGCGGCATTAACCACATCTTCAACCTCGCCGTCCTGGGCGTAGCCCATCTGGACGATTTTTGTGCCCGCAGTCACCAGGCGGCGCAAAACCGCGCGTTCGGCCACAATTTCGGCGTAGAAACCAGCATTTGCCGCAGTGGGCACCGACTGGATCAACTGGTGAAGATAGGCCGCTCCGCCGGTCTTGGTGATCTCCCCCCGCTTGGTGAGTTCATCAGCAACCGTCACGGCGTCGGCGGGCTCGCCCCGGCCATAGAGATCCAGGATGGCCTCGTAAATGCTCTCGTGGGAAGGCCGGTAGAAGTCATTGCCGCGCAGCACTTCCACCACGTCCGCAATGGCATCCTTGGACAGCATCATGCCGCCGAGGACGCTTTGTTCGGCCACCAGATCCTGCGGCGGGGTCCGGGCAAAGTCCGGCTCACGGGAGGATGTTCTGGGTTCAGTGACGGGTGCCGACATGGTGGTGCCTCTTTCTGCCCTGCTGGCGGGCCACCCCGCATGGCGCAGGGGCGTTTTCTGGTGCTGCCGCTCCTTCCATTGGTGTCAGCAAGACAGGAAGTGCCATTGCTGTTATGGAGAGCTCAACTGCAACGTTAGACGCTGTGGGGCCTTCCACCAACCCGGTTATCCACCCGTCCTGTGGATAACCGGTGCATTAACTGCCCCTACTTGTGCACAGTGTGGGGACAAGTGTGTGGACAAGATCAAAGAATGCCGCCGATATGCCGTCTGACCTGCAAGAACACTTTCCACCAGCTGTGGAAAAGTTAAATTCCTGTGGCTTTAGTCATTTCTTGAACCATCAACTTCCCCCCGGAAACCAGCCGGGTGGCCCCTGGATATCCACATCCCCGATGCTGACTGTGGATATCGCGCCTGACGCTGGCGGGGAGCACACGCCGTCGTCCCGGACGCTGCGGCAAAGTGGCCAATCGGCAAATCGGCAAATCGGCAAGGCAGCATAGCCACGGGGACGCTTGTGCTAAAAACTGCAAGGGGGCAGACAAATAAAGACCCGGCCCCAAGGGACCAGGTCTTTATTTAGTCATGGAAGCTGGACTAGCCTGCCACCACGTTCAAGGTGATGACAGCTGAAACGTCTTCGTGCAAACGAAGGGTCGCAGTGTGCTTGCCGGTGTTCTTGATGTGCGCAGGCAGTTCAACCTTGCGCTTGTCAATGGTTCCCAGGCCTGCAGCAGCAACAGCCTTTGCAACATCTGTGGCCTTGACGGTACCGAACAAACGGCCGGTCTCGCCTGCTTTGACAGTCAAAGTAACAGCCTTCGACTGGAGGGCAGCGGCCTGCTCCTGGGCAGCCTCAATGGTCGCGTGGGCGTGGGCAGCACGTGCAGCCTGAATGGCTTCCACCTGCTTCTCGCCACCCTTGGACCAGGTGAGGGCGAAACCTCGGGGCAAAAGGAAGTTACGTGCGTAACCGTTCTTTACCTCAACGATGTCGCCAGCGGCACCGAGGCCGCTTACTTCGTGGGTCAAAATGAGTTTTGCCATGTTAATTTATCTCCCTTAACCGCGGCCAGCGCCGGAGTAGGGCAGCAATGCAACTTCGCGGGCATTTTTAATTGCCTGGGCGATCTTGCGCTGCTCCTGAACGGTGACACCCGTGACGCGGCGCGCACGGATCTTTCCGCGATCAGAGATGAACTTGCGCAGCAATGCTACGTCCTTGTAGTCGATGACTGTTACATCAGCGGCCTTCAAGGGATTGGACTTTGGTTTGGGCTTACGGAGTTCAGCCTTAGCCATCGTGGAGCTCCTTAGTGTTAGTGGAGCCCGTGGATATTAATCCGCGGGATGGTGTGCGTACGGCGGATGCCGCACAGTTGTAAAGATGTATTAGAAGGGGGGCTCGGAGTTGTCCGGGCCCGCGCCCCAGCCGCCGGTGGAGCCGCCGGGCGTTGCCCAGGGGTCCGACGCCGGTGCAGCTGACTGCTGCTGCTGGCCGCCACCCCAAGGTGCGTTTCCGCCCCCGGAGTTGCCACCACCAAAGCCGCCCTGAGCTCCGCCGGCGTTGCCGCCGCCGAAGTTGCCGCCTTGGCCGCCACCCTGACCGCCGGAGCGCTGGGTGCGGTTGACTTTGGCGTTTGCGTAACGCAGCGAGGGGCCGATTTCGTCGACCTCAAGCTCCATGACGGTGCGCTTTTCGCCTTCTTTGGTGTCGTAGGTCCGCGACTTCAGCCGGCCGGAAACAATCACGCGGGTGCCCTTTGTCAGGGACTCGGCAACGTTTTCGGCCGCTTCACGCCAGATCGACGCGCGGAGGAACAGCGTTTCGCCGTCCTTCCACTCGTTGGACTGGCGGTCAAAGGTCCGCGGAGTGGACGCAATGGTGAAGTTCGCTACTGCCGAACCGCTCGGGGTAAACCGAAGTTCCGGGTCACTGGTGAGATTACCAATGACTGTGATAGTGGTTTCGCCTGCCATCTGCTCCTGCTTCCTGCTAAGTGTTTTCCTACGGTGAAAGCGCTAAAAGGTGGAACCGAAATTACTCGGCAACAACTTTCTGCTCTTCCGGACGGGTGATCTTGGTGCGCAGGATGGTCTCGTTGAGGCCAAGCACGCGGTCAAGTTCCTGGGCGGTAGCAGGCTCGGCGGTGAAGTTCACCACGGCGTAGATACCTTCAGACTTCTTCTGGATGTCGTAAGCCAAGCGACGACGGCCCCAGATGTCAACCTTTTCGATGGTTCCACCATCGGTGGTGATGACATTAAGGAACTTCTGAAGCGACGGCTCAACGGTACGCTCATCAACATCGGGGTCGATGATTACCATTAGTTCGTAAGGACGCATATGTGAACCCACCTCCTTTGGTCTAGGCGGTTACGGCATTTCCGTAACAGGAGGTTCATTTGCGGTGAATGTCTGGACCGGTTCCGCGTGCAGCGGGTCCGGCACCAGCACAGACCTACCCATCTTACCGTAAGCACGACGCCGTCCACTCACCCCTGTGGGTAAGCCTCGCCACATCCGGCGCCTGCATCGGAGGGAAGATTACCCGCCTTTGACGCTTCAAGTCTTGTTTGCTGGGGGAAATGCTGCTTAGCTGGCCGCTATGGGCCCACAGACCGCTGCCGCCATCTGGACTGCTGTGCACAGCGAACGTTCCGCGCTGCTCCAAGATGTGGAACAGCTGACGACGGCGCAGTGGCAGACACCTTCCCTGTGCCCTGGCTGGAGCGTCCATGACGTCCTGGCGCATCTGGTTGACGGTGCGCAAACCACGCGCCTGGGTTTTATCCGCCGCCTGCTTGCCGCACGCTTCGACTTTGACAGGGACAACGCCCTGGGGGTTGCGCGGGAGGGTGCCGGCGGCCCGGCCGCCACGGTGTCCAAGTTCCGTGGCGTGCTCCAGCTCTCCAGCACCCCGCCGGTTGCATTGGCAACCCGGCTGGTCGAGGCCTTTGTCCACGGCGAGGACATCCGCCGCCCGTTGGGGATCCACCGCAGCTACCCGGCCGCCCACGTGGTCACCGCGCTGGATTACCAGCTCAAGACCGCCGTGGGGATGGGCGGAGGCAGGGAACGAGGCGCAGCCTGGCAATTGGTGGCCAGTGACGCGCACTGGAGCCACGGATCCGGACCGGAACTCCGCGGCACCGCCACCGCGCTCCTGCTGGCCATGTCGGGCAGGCCAATGGCCGGCGGGGAACTGACGGGCCCAGGCGCAGCGGGTTTCCTGGCGCAGGCCGGTTCCTGAACGCGCAGCCATTCCTTGCAAACCGCCGTCAGCGTATTCATGCCTTAAAATGGCAGTATTCCTTTTTCCTGTTGCCGGAAGGCCGTGCCATGCGCTCAACTGACAATGCTGTTGCGCAGTGGCACGCCCAAAATCAACTCCGGCTGGGCCCTGCCTGGAAACTCCTGCAGGGGGCGCCCTGGACCCTGGCCTTCCTGCGGGCCGAATTCACCGCCACGAAGCAGCGCGTGCCATTGGAGGAATTTCACGCCGACCTGGCCGACTTCATGAAGGAGCTTCGGGCGGAAAGCCTGAGCCTGAACGAGTCCTGGCAGGCATCCCACTATGCGGATTCGTGGGTGCGCAGCCAGTTCCTGGCCCGGCCAATGGCTGATGGCAGGTTCCACTATGAAACCACCGCGGCGACGGCACGGGTGTTGGCCTTCGTTGACACCTTAAGCGGCCGCCACAGCAACTTGAACAGTTCGCGGCTGAGCACCCTGTTGAACAGCATTGAAACGCTCTCCCTGCACAGTGATCCCGACCCCCAGTCGCGGATTGCGGTGTTGGAGGCGGAGATCACGGAGCGGCAAAACGAGATCCAGGCGCTGCAGAACGGGGCCAGTCCGGCCGTGCTCTCCAGAGACTCCGCCGTCGCAGCCACCCGCAGCGTGCTTGATTTGGCCGCCAGCCTGCCTGCTGATTTCAAGCGGATGCGCGACGGCGTTGAGGCCATGTTGCACTCAATTCGGACAGAGATCATGGAATCCTCGGTGACAAAAGGCGTTGCCATGGGCCAGGTGCTGGCCGGGGACAAGGCGCTGCGCGGGACGGCCGAAGGCGAAACCTTCCAGGGCTTCACCGAGTTTCTCAACGATCCAGTACAGCTGGCCCGCTTCCGACAGTCGGTCAACGAAGTGCTTGAACGCGACTTCACCGACGCCCTGACCGCTGAGGAGCGCGCAAACCTGTCGTCAATGGTCCGCGAAATGCGCCGGCAGGCCGGGGAGGTCCACACCATTTACGGGCGACTGTCCGAGAGCCTGCACGCCTATGTGCAGTCCGCCGAGTTCCAGGAATCGGTGCTGCTGCGCAAAGCCATCCACGCAGCCGAACAAGCCGTGGCTGCGGCCCCGCTGAGTTCGCGCACAGCCGTGGTTGCACCATTGCTTTACTCTCCCAACTTTGAAACCTTGGCAGCTCTTGGCATCTTCAATCCGCAGGACCACGTGCCGCCGCCCAAACTGGCGGCCCCGCCGGCCCTCAGTGACGCCGACATCCACCGCACCCCGTCAACACCGGCCCCCGATATGCCAAGGCTGCTGGCCGCCGTCGGACGTGCCACGGCGAGCCGCAATGGGAAGGCCACCCTGGCGCAGGTGTACCAGACGTTGCCGGCGGAACTGGCGCACATCAACACCATCCGCGGGTTGATTCTGGCGGCGCGGGCCGCTGGCAACAGCATTGACCACGAGCGCAGCGAAACCCTGACGTTCACCCAGATCGACGGGACCACGCGCACCGCAACCGTCCCCTTGTTCACCTTTACGAAGGACTAAAGCACCATGAACACCGAGCGCACCCTTTTTCCCGGCGACACCGGTTCCTTCCCGCTGGAGATGCGCCAGGCCCTGGTGCGGCTGCTGCGCGGCCCATACGTTGACGGCACGGCCGATCCGGCGCTGTGGGCCACCATCCTCACGCATGCCGTTTCGCTGCAGCAGTATCTGAGTGAAATTTTCCTGCTGTTGACTGTGGATGACGAACGCAAGATCGCATTGCTCACCCCGGCCGGGATCGATGCCGTGCACACGCAGCCCATCGTGGCCCGCAAACCGCTGCGCCGTGAGGAGACCCTGTTGGCGCTGCGGCTGCGGGTGCTGCTGGACCGGCATGCCGGAACGGGCACTGACGTGAGCATTTCCCGTGCAGGCGCCCGGGAGATCCTGGCTGAGCACCGCCAGCCAGGCGCGATTGACGACAAACGCCTGGATGAGCAGACCGACGCGGCCCTGGCCCGGCTGCTGAACCTCCGGCTCATCCTGGCCACCGAACTGCCCCACGAGTACCGGGTCAGCAACGCCCTGGCGCTGGCCCTGCCCTTTGATTCGATCGAGCAGATCCCGGCCTACCTGGCCGCACTGGAAAAATCCGACGGCGATCCCCTCGGCTTCGAGGCCGGCGACGGACCCGGGGATGCCCGGACCGGCCACCAGGACCACATCATGGAGGAGATCTTCTAAGTGAGCATTGCCACCACCCTGCCCATCGGCGAGGAACTCAACCCCGGCCAGTTCCGGCTCAGCCAAATCCAAATCATCAACTGGGGCACCTTCCACGGCCGCCACAGCATGTATGTGGACCGTGCCGGAACGCTGCTCACGGGCCACCCCGGCGTGGGGAAGTCCACGCTCTTTGACGGCATTCAACACATCTTCTACGCCGCACCGCGCCTGAACGAGTCAGCGCACGACGCCTCGAACCGCAAAGACCGCCGCACCACATTCAGCTATATGCGCGGACGCAGGATCAAGACGGCCGGCGGTGTCCACTACCAGCGCCCCAGCGCCACCTGGTCAGCCACGGCCCTGGTGTTCGAAGACGGGCTGGGCCGGCACGTCACAATTGCCGCCCTCTTTGACCTGCCCGCCAACGGACTTGAGGGACAGGTGGGCAAGCACTACCTCATTCACGACCGCGCGCTGGACACCGAGGCGTTGGAAAACCACGGCAGCCGCCGCTTTTCGCCGTCGTCCCTGAACGCCGCACTCCCAGGCGCTGAGGCCTTTGACGTGCACAAGACCTTCGCCGAACGCTTCCGGCGCCGCCTGGGCATCCATAATGACAAGGCCTTCAGCCTGCTGCGCACGCTGCAGAACGGCAAGGGCCTGGACAAGGGCGTCAACCGCTTCTTCCGCTACGAGGTCCTGGACAAGCCGGCCACGCTGGCAGCAGCCACTGCCGCCGTGGAGGACTTCAGCCACCTCAGCGGCATCCACCGCCAGCTTGAGGATGCCCGGGGCCAGCGCGACGCCTTGGCACCCGTGCCGGAACTGCACGGGACACTACGCGGGCTGAAGGAAAGACATGACCGCACAGTTGAGCTAAAAAACATTCAGCTGCCCCTCCTGCGCCAGCAACTCCAAGGGGAGCTGCTGGCTGCGAAGGCTGCGGCGCTGGAGCAGGCCCGCACCGCAAAGCAGGCCGAAATTGCCGCTGCCGCCCAGACCAAGGACACCCTGGGTGAATCCGTTGCGGGCCTCACCCGTCAACATGCCACCGACGGCGGGCAGGCCATCGAGTCGCTGGAGAAGGACATTCGCGCCGCCAAGCGGGAACTCGCGGAGCGGCTGCGGCTGGAGGCCTCGGTTCGGGACGACCTCAACGGTGCCGGACTCGTTTACGACTGGAGTGCGCAGGGACTTGCCGCCGCCCGCGCGGCGGCTGTCTCCGGCGTCGCACGCCAACAACAGGAAACCACCTCGGCACGGAACCTGGAGCATCAAGCGGTGGCCACCAGCGTGAACATCAAGGCGCAGGAGAAGGCGCTGCGGACTGAAATTGCCGCCTATGAACGCCGCGGCTCCAATATTGACTCACGAAGTTCCGCAGCGCGGCGTGCCATATGTGCCGTGACCGGGCTGAGCGCAGTGGACATGCCGTTTGCCGGTGAGCTCCTGGACATTGGCAGCGCGCACAGGGCCTGGCGTCCGGCGGCGGAGAAGGTGCTGCGCTCCCTGGCAACCACCCTGCTCATCCGCGGCGGGGATATTGCTGCCGTCACCGCAGCCATCAATTCGCTGGACGGGCATGGCAAGCTGCGATGGATCGACCTTGGCGTACCTGCCAAACCGGCCACCGCGGGCCGCAACCATCTGGTCACAAAGCTGGATTTTCATGATTCCGATGCCGGGTCCTGGCTGCGGGAAAAAATTGCCAGTGATTTTGCCTTCGTCTGTGTGGACGATGACCAGGCGCTGCACGGGCACAGCAAGGCCATCTCCATGGCCGGGACTGTGAAGCTGAATTCGGCCGTGTTCGAACGCGACACCCGCACCATCAATCCGGCAGACTACCTGCTCGGCTTCAACAATGTGGCCAAGATCGCCGAGCTGGAGGAGCAGGCGCAGCTGCTGGCCAGCGACCAGGCCGCCGCGGAAGCACAAGCGGCACAGAGCAGCCTGGCCAAGGAACAAGCGGCACTGAGGCTGGCGGCCCTGCAGCGCGTTGCCGGCGATGACCGGAGTTTTGAGCAGCTGGAGTCAAGTGCCATGGCTGCTGCCCTGGCCAGCGCCGAAGCGACGCTGGCAGCCACAATTGCCGGCAGCACCACACTGGCACAGTTGCGGGATTCGCTGGCCGCGGCACAGGCCGAGCTTGAGGCGGCCGTTGGCCGGGTCGCCGTACTGCACCATGATCTGGCGCGGATTGATACGGACCTTGCCGCCGTGCAAAGCGTTCTTGCCGGAGACGGCCCGGGCAGGGTCGCCGAGGACTGGGCACAGGAAGCCTTCGCCCCTTATCTGGCCAACGGTGAACCCGCCACGCTCGATGAACTGGAAGTGCTGTTGAGCCATGTGACAGTCGATCTTGGTGAGCAGATTGCCACCGTCAAGGAACGCCAATTCCGTACGGAAGGTGCCTTGAGTGAGATTTTCAAGTCCTTTGCCCGGCAGTTCGGGCCGTCCATGAGCGCCAGCCACGGCACAGGTGCCCAAGCTGCGGCACACTATGAGGAGCTCTACGCACGCATCGTGGCCGACGGACTGCCCCAACGCCAGGATGAGTTTAGGGAATACTTCAACAACCGCTCCTACGAACGCTTCTCTGATCTGCTGCAGCTGCTCGAGGAGGAACGCCGTTCCATTGAGGAACGCATTCTGCCGTTGAACCAGATACTGGACGAGGTCCCGTTTGAGAAGGGCAGCCGCCTGCGCTTGGAGGTGCGGACCAGCATTCCCGATGAGGCGCGCACATTCCGCCAAGACCTCAAGCAGGCCCTCGGCAATGCCTACACGCAAGCCA
The DNA here is from genome assembly GCF_042668835.1 of Specibacter sp. NPDC057265. Taxonomy (NCBI): domain Bacteria; kingdom Bacillati; phylum Actinomycetota; class Actinomycetes; order Micrococcales; family Micrococcaceae; genus Specibacter; species Specibacter sp. NPDC057265. Next base: position 810 of record NZ_JBHUYE010000015.1, on the reverse strand, counting down.
GCGACGAATCCATGGCCGCCAGCTACCAGCAGCTGGAGCGGCTGGTCAACGCCCTGGCGGACCCCGCCCTGGCACCTTGGAGGGACACTGTCCTGGACGTGCGCCAGCATGTCACAATCAGCTGCAATGAGCACCGGCCCAACGGAGAGGTGGAGATGGGCCTGGAACCTGGCACCTTGTCCGGCGGCGAGGGGCAGCGCTTCACCTCGTTCATCATGGGCGCTGCACTGGCCTACCAGCTGGGCATCGATCAGCAGGGGTACAGCACCTACGGAACGGTCATGATCGACGAGGCGTTCATCCAGGCAAACTCCGAATATGCGGGGGCTGGGATCAATGCACTGCAGGAATTTGGTTTCCAGCTTCTGCTGGCGGCCCCGGAGGACAAGGTGGATCTGTCCCGGCACCTCGGATCCGTCACCGACATCATCAAGCACCCCCAGGCAAACGTTTCGGGCTTCGTCTCCACCGGCCGGTCCCCGGCAACGGCCACCGACATCATCCTGCGCTAGCCCGCGGCCGCCCTGGCAGGGGCCGCGGGCGGTCCCTGCGGGTGGGCGGAGCCCGCAAGGCGGGCTTGCCAGCCTTTGGGCGTTGGTGTTAATGGGTGTTTTGTGGGCTGGTTTTGGCTGCCCTTGCGTTGCGGCGGCTTTGTCTTTGGGCCGGCGGGTTTGTGTGCTTGCAGGTGCCGGTGTGGGCTTGGGCTGTGGTGTTGTGTGTGTTAAGTGTGGGAGGCCCCGCACCGTGTGGTGTGGGGCCTCGACCTGTTACTGTTTGTCCGGCGGTGTCCTACTCTCCCACATCCTCTCG